>JAVBUP010000004.1:0-40477 GCA_031555175.1 Coprobacillaceae bacterium | reverse complement strand
ATATTAATCATAGTTACAATTTGGCTACGAGAGTAGTTGTTTTCAGTATACACATATTCACTTTTCAATGACCATTTCACTTCTTATTAAAGAATTTAACTATTTCTATAAAATCACTTGTTTTTTATATAGTTAGCTCCTGTTTATTTATATTAATACTATACCTTAATATACTGTTTGTTGCAATAAAAGTTCCCACCTTAGGTCTTATTTCATCATACAATACAATATAATCATTATATATTGATTAATAATAAAAAATAATCAAAATGCTTAAAAAAGGAAGCTTAACGCTTCCAAAGTATAACTAACTATTTTTCTTTCCTCATCATGTATTTATCAAGGTCATCCTTAATATTTTGTGGAATCTCTTGAGCGATTGGCATTACATTTGAATTGACTATTTTAGCAGAGAAAGGTATGATAAATGACATTGTTTTATTCATAGCATCTTCGCTCATATGATCAATAACATCTTTATTTGAATGGATTTGTGCTCCACCAACACAGTTTAATCTCGCAAAAGTCATCGATGGTACACCACAATCAGCAAATGGAGTCGAATCAGATGGATAAACACCTTGCTTACTTGTTATTGGATAACCAACTTCTTTAGCGTAGTATTGTACATAATTAACAATACTATTATCACCACTAACTACTGCAGTATCATATCCTAATACTACTCCAATCATATCAATATTAATATTGAATCTATAATCCTTAAGCTCTTCTTTATGAGATTCTGTATAAGCTTTAGATCCTAATAATCCTCTTTCTTCAGCTCCACACCATACAAATTTCAGTGTGCGTTTTGGTTTATTATCTACATAATATTTAAGAATATCATATATCCCAACACTTCCTGAGGCATTATCATATACCCCTTTTGAATAACGAACTGAATCAAAATGAGCTGTAAAAGCTACTACTTCATTTATTTCTCCAGGTATAGTTGCTACTACGTTATGGCTTTGTCTTTTCTCTACTTCTGAAGACAAACTCATTCTAACTGTTTTAGGATTCATGCGCACTAATCTTGATGCATCATGGATTGTCATCCCAACTCCAGGGATCTTTCCTAATTGATATAACTGTGCTCTTAAATATCCTTCATTAATATCAATTTCTTTTTCATATACACTTCCATTAAAACAAATAAATCCAGCTACCCCTGCCTCGTAGATTTTCTTGTAATTCACAAAAGGCAATCCACCATTAAACATAATGATTTTACCTTTAGCATGCGCTAATGAGATTTCATCTAGATTATCACAGTATAAAAACTCAGCTTCTAAATTATCTGCATCACACGTCATTCCATATCCTATCACATCAAACTTAGCATACTCTGGGCTAATTACTTCAAAGCTAGCCTTTATATTTATTGGATATTCAATCTCAAATGGCTCAATCTCACATTGTACTCCTAATTCTTCAACTGTTTCCTTAATAATTTTTGCCGCTTCCAATTCTTCATTTGACCCAGCAAGACGTTCAAATGATATTTTTTCTAATAATTTATAACTATTCATTTAAGTCACCCCTTAGGGAGAAGTATAGCATTTTACCAATTATTTATCCATATTTATTACAATCATATGTCGTTCATTTAACTATTTTGTGACAAAATATATCTTAAAGTAGGTTTTCGTCAAAAAAACGCAAAAATATTGTCTAAACCACTTTTTTAAATCGAAAGTTTATATTATAATGTATATGTATTAAAATACATAACATAATACAGAGAGGTGCAAAAAAAAATGAAATTTAAGAGAATCAGAGACTTAAGACATGATCATGATTTAACACAAGCGCAAATCGCTGAAATTTTACATCTAAATCGCGTTGTTTATAGTCGATATGAATTAGGGGTACGTCAAATCCCTACTGATATCTTAATCGAATTAGCTGCTTACTATAAAGTAAGCTGCGATTATGTATTAGGATTAACAGATACTAAAACGCCATATCCTAAATCAGCGGGTATTTAAGTAAAATAAAAGACCGACATCATTGTCGGTTTTTTTATTTACTACTTCCCTGCTAAACGATGATACATTGAAATATATCGATTATTAACTAACATGGTTTTTTCAGAACACATATCACTGATGACCTACTCTTAAAAATTCATCAGAGACTTTAGCATATTCTTTTTCAAGCAACTTATCACTTTCAATACTTATACTGTTAGGATTATCAATCATTACTACACAACCATCTAAGTATCCACCTATTAATGAAATTGACTCATCATCAATCAGTTCATATCTTCCTGTTGTCTCAATTGTACCTTGTTCAAATCCTGCTTGATCGATATAGTAGTAAGTGCTTGCCGTTTCGTCAATTGAAAACCACGTTTTCATAGGTGTACCAACCGAATAAGTATATGTTCCATTCAAACTCAAATCATTATTTTTCCTCGCACTATTATTATTGATTGCCAAGAAAATAAATACTAATAACAATGAAAAACAAAGGATTTTTCTAAATTTAAATCTTTTTTTTGTCATACGCTTATACCGTACGCTTTATCCCACATACGTGCTCCTTTCTATAAATAGTATTAATTTAGTCATGGTCTATCTACTAATATTATATGCTATAGTTTTTTAGATGTCAATTTTTGTAAAGCCCATCCATTTCTTGCATGATTAACATAGGATGAGCAAAATCATGAAGAAAATGTCTCGATTTTTTGTTATTATTACGACCATATCATGTTGTTAGTTATACTCAGTTGTACCAATTTATGCCAGTATAAATCATCCAAACACTGAAGAATACTCTAAAAGCATAATAATCATGGTCTTGAACTATCCTTCGAAGATCATAATTTATAGTTACTATAATTGACAGTGCTGGATCAACATCAATTACCTTAGAATCTCCGCCAATATTATATAGGTAGAGTTATTTAAGTAAAATAAAAGACCGACACCATTGTCGGTTTTTTTATTTACTACTTCCCTGCTAAACGATGATACATTGAAATATATTGAGAAGCACTATTATCCCAATCTAACTTCGCTTTCATCGCTGCTACTACTAAATCATTCCAATGATCTTTCATACTATAGATATATAATGAATAATCAATAGCATTTAGCATTTCTTGCCCATTATAATTTTTAAAACTAAATCCAGTTCCAGTCTTTTCATATTCATTGTATGGAATAACTGAATCCCTTAGCCCACCTGTTTCACGAACTAGTGGAATCGTTCCATATCTTAGTGACATCATTTGTGATAATCCACATGGTTCAAATAACGATGGCATTAAGAACAAATCACACGATGCATAGATACGACAAGATAATCCAAAATCATATTTTAATTGGGCTGAGAATTTTGCAGGATATTGATGAGCAAACCAATTTAACGAATTCTCATACTCACGATCCCCTGCACCTAGTACAACAATTTGAACCTCACGTTGTAAAATATCATTTAATTTCTCTAAAATAATATCTAATCCTTTTTGCCAAGTCAATCTAGTAACAATACCGATTAGCATTGCATCTTTATTAACAGGTAATCCCAATTCTTTTTGTAAAGCCGCTTTATTCTTTGGTTTATTTTTAATCACTGTTTCTGTATCGAAATTAGTGGCAATTTGTGTATCCGTAGCTGGATTAAACTCTTCATAATCGATTCCATTTAAAATCCCAACTAAGTCATGTCTACGCATATCCAGCACCGATTCCAACCCATGTCCATATTCAGAAGTTAAAATTTCTTCTGCATAAGTTGGACTAACCGTACTAATTAAATCAGAATATACAATAGCTGCTTTCATCATGTTTAAGCAATTGTTATGTCTAACGTTACCATTATAATATAAATGATCACCTAATCCAAATAACTCACTTAATAGGCGCATATCGCATTTGCCTTGATAAGCGATATTATGAATTGTAAAGATTACTTTAATGTCTTTATAGAAATCATAGTATTGATATCTTTCCTTATATAACGGAGCTATCATGGCTGTTTGCCAATCTTGTAGATGAATAATATCTGGTTTTAAATCAATATGACTCATCAACTCTAATACTGCAAAATCAAAGAATGCGAATCTTTCATTATCATCATCATAACCATATAATCCAGGTCTACCAAAATGCTTTTCATTATCAATGAAATAGAACGTTACTCCATCTTTAACTGTTTTAAACACACCACAGTATTCTTTTCTCCATGATACCCATATATCATAGTGACATACAAACTCTAAATCATCCTTAAACTTCATATCTTGATACTTTGGCAAAACTACATATGACTCAACACCTTGGGCTACTAGAGCTTTTGGCAATGAACCAAGCACATCAGCTAATCCACCTGACTTGATATAAGGAGCAGCTTCGCTAGTTGCGAATAGTACTTTCATTATACCTCATCTCCTTCTTTAACGAATAATGGGTTACCAGTCTCACCAATCAATTCTTTTACTTTATAAATTTTTGCATCTTTATCTACTATTACGTTTTCTAAATATGCCCCATCAGCTATCTTAGTTCCAGTGAATATAATTGAATTCTTAACTACAGCACCTTTACCGACAGTAACATTTCTACCAATAATTGAATGATTTACCTCTCCTGAAATAATTGCTCCATTTGATACAAATGAATTTGTTACTCTAGAACCAGTTTCATATTTAGCCGGAGGTGTATCATTTGTTCTTGTAAAGATTGGCCAATTACTTTTAAATACTTGACTAGACATACTAAAATCTACTATTTCTAATGAATACTTCATATAGTTTTCAATTGAATCTAAGCAACGAGCATATCCTTTATATTCATAAGAATCAATAACCATTTCATCTAATAAATAACTTATTGTATCTCTTAAACTAAAGAATGAGCTTAATCCACCTGCATAATCTAACAACTTCATAAACACTGAGTAATTAATAATATAAGTTTCTAAGAAAATATTTCTATCTTTCTTATTCCCACGATTCTTCTTTAATGCTACAACACGTTTACCTTCTAATTCCAAACGATCAGAGCCAATGAATGATGTATCCGCATCATTAATTTTTTTATAGACCATTGTTACCTCTGATCCAGATTTAGCATGAGCATCTATTGCTTCACGATAATCCATTGTTGTAACAATATGAGCTGGCGCAATCACAATATAATCTGATTTATTATTTTTTAAATACCAAATATTTTCAACAATATTATTTATATCATGATTATATTTTGGGTTATTAGCATATTTCTCATTATATAATGATTGAACTCCACCATGCTTTAAGTTAAAGTTCCATTCTTTCCCAGAACCTAAATGTCTAAATAAAGATCTTGGTTTTTCTTGAATTAAGATACCAACAGAAGCAATTTCTGAATTCGACATATTTGATAATACAAAGTCAATAACACTATATCTTCCTAAAAAGCTAACAGAGGCAACTGGCCTTCTTTCAGTTAATCCTTTATAATTTACAGCTGAGTGTAAATTTACTAATCCTATTACTTTCGCCATTTCCGTTTCCCTCCTTATTGATTATTTGATTTCAAAGTGATTTCTCCACTTTGACTACCGATTACATCTTTTGATTTGACAATAACATCTTCATCAATTATTGATCTATAAATTTGTGCTCCTTCTTCAACAAGCACTCCTGGTAATAATACCGAATCAACTATCTTAGCACCTTTACCAATATGCACATTATCAAAGATAACTGAATTGGTTACTTCTCCATCAATCATACATCCTTGAGTTACTAAAGAGTGTTCAACTTTAGCGTTCTCACCAATAAATTGTGGTTTTGAGAAAGTATCTTCAGTATATATCTTCCAATCTCTACGATGATTATATAAATCTAAATCATTAGTTTCATCTAATAAATCCATATTAGCTTCCCATAATGAATCAACTGTCCCAACATCTTTCCAATATCCTTCAAAACGATAAGCATTTAACTTCTTCCCATCAGCTAACATATCAGGAATAATGTTTTTACCAAAGTCATGATCTGATCCTTCTTTTACTGCATCAGCAGTTAAATATTTCTTTAATTCTTTATAAGTAAAGATATAAATACCCATTGAAGCTAATGTAGATTTAGGTTCTTTTGGCTTTTCTTCAAACTCATAGATTGATCCATCAGGATTTGTATTCATAATTCCAAAACGACTTGCTTCTTTAAGGCTTACTTCTAATACTGCAACTGTTAAATCAGCGCCTTTGTCTTTATGCGCTTGTAGCATTTTTTCATAATCCATTTTGTAAATATGATCTCCAGAAAGGATTAATACATATTCTGGATCATAATTGTTAAGGAAGTCAATATTTTGATATATAGCATCAGCAGTACCTTCGTACCATGTAGCTCCAACTTCTCCTCTTTCTCTTGCAGGCAATACTGCTGCTAAGGAACTGTTTCCATCTAACCCCCATTTTGTTCCAGATCCTACATAAGATCCTAACAATACTGATTCATATTGAGTTAATACCCCAACGATATCAATATTTGAGTTAGCACAGTTACTTAATGGGAAGTCGATAATCCTATATTTCCCACCATAATAAACAGCTGGCTTCGCAACTTTTGCAGTTAGTGCATAAAGTCTTGTCCCTCTTCCGCCAGCTAAAATCATCGCGACAATTTCTTTTTTCATTTAATTTTCCTCCTTATAAAATGTAAACGCTTTATTAAATACATAATACCATATTTGATACCAAATAAAAATAGCGTTTAGCTCTTTTTACTAAAAAAACATACTTCTATCATATTGTAAAATTTTTAATAATTAAACTTATTTCGTACTTCAAATTTCTACATCATTTTTAGGTCTTTTTTTTAGTTTAAAACATATACTATTGTGTAAATAAAGAAGGTGACATTTTGGCAACCCGTTGTAAATATACAACCAAAGAAATTGACTTAATGGCTCGATTAATGAAAGCAGAAGCCATCGGCGAAGGCAATTTCGGAATGCTGTTAGTTGGCAATGTAATCATAAACCGAGTTGTCGCTACGTGTGATGTATTCAAATATACAGATACCATCACAGAAGTCATTTATCAAAAGAATGCATTTGCAGGAGTTGGCACACCATTATTCAATGGCCCAGCTAATGGAAAAATACTTGAATTAGCAGTAAAAAATCTACGAGGTTATCGAGCCGAGCCAGCCAATGATGCTTTATGGTTTAATAATCCTGGACTAGATAAGCCATGCAGTGAAGAATTCTATGGCGTTTTTGAGGGAAGATTCAAAAATCATTGTTTTTACCAACCAGAAGATCCAACAGTATGTCGACTATAAGGAGGTAACATCATGGACTATCAACCAAAACCATATCCGTACACAAATAATCTGCCCCCAAGGCAGGATCAACCTTATCAAGCTCCGTATAATCCAAACCAAAAAACGCAGCAACCTCAACAACAATACCAACCATATCAACCACTTCCGAATCAACCTTATCAACCGCCACAAAACCAACAACAGTATATTCCACCATTACCTACCCCACCAACTGTAGATAATGTTTTGGAACAATCATATATAGAGAATATTATGAGGCTAAACAAGGGTAAACTTGGTACTTTTTATTTCACATATACTGATAGCAATGAATGGCGGGATAGAGTATATAAAGGTATTATCGAGGCAGCGGGAAGAGATCACTTAATAATCTCAGATCCAAAAACTGGGAAAAGATACTTATTACAGCTCATATACTTTAACTGGGCAGAGTTTGATGGAGAAATTGATTATAGTTATCCGTTTAGATAAAAAACTCGAATTATTTCGAGTTTTTATTTTCTTATATTTTTATATAATACCAAACCGCTAGTGTCATCTTTTCTCTTCAGCCAATACTATTTATATTAACATAATTACCTCTTTGTAAGATTTCCTACCGAATCATCATCACTAATTATTGTTTTAGAATCTTGGATGGTACCAACATATTTATTTACTTTACCTTTGTAATTTCTTGGGCTGATTTCTATTGAATCGCCAGAAATTGTATAAGTACAATCTGTATACTCCATATAATCAGAATAAAAATTGCATTTGCCATTTGACATCAACTCAACTCTATAACCATCCCATTGGCCATCCCATGTACCATTATATCCAGGATTTGAACAACCAATTAAAAATGAAGTGCATAGTAACACGTAAAATACTCTTTTTGTTATACATTTATTCATAGAATTACCTCTTTCGTTTCTAAATATCTTATTTAAGTCAACCTACCTTTAATCCATAATAATTTTCTTTTACCTTACTCTCTATAATTAGTAAAATTATTTCTCTATTTTCTTTTTAGTTCCAACATTGCTTAATACTAAACATACTACTCCGACTACTGCTAAGCCAATACCGAAATACATAATAGGTGCCCCAGAATTTTTCCCACCAAATGCTTCCATAAATTGATTAGAGAATGATTGCGATTCCGTAAATCCATAAATCGCCACTCCAATTCCGCCCACTGTAAAAATCCCGCCAAACATTTTCATATAACTCCCCCCCTTTCCAAAAACTATTGAATGTAGTTTATCATTTAGGCATATGTCCCTTAAGTGCTATAAGAACTTATTTAAAACTATTTATTGTTTCGTAGCTGTGCCCATTCTTCCATTAAACTCTATTTTCTTTGAGTTCACTATAGTACCAGACCATGTATCACTTGAACCCCACACAGTAGCATTTATCTCTATCTGCGACCCACTCTTACTCCACGAACAATTTGATGCGCTAAGAAGCCAACTAGACATTTGACACTTACCACCCGATTTTAAGACAATTTTTGTCCCATCTTCAGCAGTCCACGTCCCATTCAAACTCGTCATTTTAAATAGTCCATAAATTGCAATAGCTGCCACGATTACTAACCAGATCCATTTTTTCATTTTTCCACTTCGTGGTTTGTTATTTATCACAACACTAGTATTATTTTTACACTTGCATTGTTCTCCCTCCTCTAACTGCTTTCCACAGTAACCACAAAAATTAGCCATATTTTTTTCCTTTCGCTCTTATCTAGTAATAAATTATAAATACTTTATCTATCTTATATATGTTTTTATTGCCACCGTATCCGTCCCATCGTATGGCCACACAGCATCACCATAACCCAAAATCGCATAACCATATGGTAAAGATATCGCGCCACTTATGTTGTTAACGCCAAATGCCGAAGCATCGTAATTATTTATGATATTGAATTCCTTGTCCATCTCCCATACTGTTAATTTATAACCATCGTCATCCACTTTATGCCCTACATATATATACCCAGTCTCTGTCATATGCATTCTACCACTAACTGCATTAATACCTACATATTTAACTTGATTTGTTATCTCATTTATCATTTTTATATTTTCACTTGTATGACACTCAATATAATCACCTACAACAAAACTTTGGTAGCATTTATCCATACTTACACTTATCGGAGCAATATTTTTTAAATCTGCGCTGACCATTTTACTCTCATATATCAATCCACTGTAACTTAATATATAAAGTGTATTATCTTTTATATGACCATAAGGAAATAACCAAACAAAGTCACTGTTTTCTCTTTCATAAGTACCCAGGAATTCAGTTCTCACTTGTTTTCCATACTTATCTATTCTCCTAATATAGATTTCATTGTTGTCCGTTTTTAACATAACATTTATCTCTTCCCCATCAACTAAAATTACTTCACCTGCGCTACCTATTCCATTGGTGTAATAACTATTCCAAATTAGTTCTCCTTTTTTATCAAAATATGATATAAAAGTGACTGCTTCACCACGTATACTAATCGAGTCTTGAAAATCAATATCTGTTGAAGAAGTAACACCAGTAATAACGAACCCATCTCCAAATTGCTTTATATCATATGCCGATTCAAAACTGGTTCCTCCAAAGCTTTTTACCCATTCTATCTCACCAGAGTAAGATACCTTAATGATGAGGCAATCCGACCACCCTTTATTCATATTCTGAAATATACCATCATTAGATTCTACATAGCCAATCGCGATTATTCCATCCCCAACATCAACAACATTATGTATACTTTTTTCACCAGTAATAGTTATCTCAACATTTATTTCCCTTGGAATATTTTTTTCTACACTCCCTTTGTTATTATGTGAACAGCCTGTTACAACTAATATACATAAAAACAACAATCCTACTAGTTTTCTCATTTTCTCTCCTTCCAAGTCTTAATAATAATACTTCTTTATAGGTTTTAATCTTTTTATTAATCGCTATTAAAATAATTAAATAAGATGTAAAAATTATATATGAAGATGTTTTTATCCTTAATAATTTATTCAACAATATTATTGCAATAGATCAGTATCAGCATTGTGTTAGCCAACAAAAATATAACAATCATCAAATGTATAATTTGAGCAAACTCAATCTAAAAGTCTGTGTCAAAAAAATATAATAAACCAGATAATCCTACAAAGTAAAACTGAAGCAATATGGGCTTTACTAATTTGCTCAATTAAACTACTAATAGAAATTCTTTTACCTAATATGGTTGTAAATAGAATTATCAGAATCCAGTGTATGACTCTCAAACTTAACAACGCTTATTTCATTTACTGCTATATTAAAAGACTGAAATAAGTTTGCTTTGCAGAAGCAATATGTTAAAACATCATCAATATTATTGCGCTAATACTGGGAGAATGTTTTTCCATTCCTCCTTTCATACTAATTTTTTCTTAATACTTTTTTATTAACTATACTATTTTTATTTCATCTGATAGATGTCTGCATGGTAGCTTCTTTACTTTGGTTTATGCATTTACAAACTTCTCCTGCTTCTAACTTCTTTTCACAATAATCACAGTATTTTGTCACTTTTCTCCCGGTATTTTATATAAAGACTTTAATAATAATTATACATACCGACCCAATACTTTCTATCCCCACAACGGCTAACAATACCAATATAATCAGAAGCACTTTCAACATCATATGCTAAACTAGCTTTTACTTCGTTTTCAATCAAAGAAATATCAAATTTGCTGGCCCTAGTAGTACTTTCAGTAACTACATATTTATCGTCAGCTACATAAAATAACTGATCTACATTCGCTGCTAATATTTCAATTTTCTCTGTTTTTAAAGAGTATGAATAATAATCAAAGTTTGAACCATTCTCTATCTTAGCTATTAATTTATCGTCTGCATAAATCACCCAACCCCAATATGACCCCTCAAAAATCAATTTTGTCTCTGCACCGGACCCTATATAAATGTCATAGAACCCATCATTCCTTTCATTAGTAAATTGAATTCTGTTGTCATCTAGTAATGTATAATAATATACATCTTTATCAGTAATTTTTGTCTTCACCAACTCACTGTCTGTATACTCTACATATATAGCTCCATCATTATCCGTTACATAATAACCACCTTTTTTATTACTCAAAACATCATATACAGGATTTGAATATGTCGCTATTAAGTGTTCCCCTTTCGATATTGAGGCATAATAAGCATCTAACTTCATATTATCGGTTACATTATAATAATCGTATGTGCTAGTTAACTCACTAATTTTTACTTGATTATTATCTGGCTCCGCTATTTTATATACTGCCGACTTACTCCCTACATCAGCATCATCTACTGAATATACATCACTTGCCAATAGCTCTTCTTTATTTCCATTTCTATAATAGATATCATATCTATCAACATACATATTTTCGAAATAGGAACGTAAAGTATCATTTATATCTTTTTTACTAACAGTGCTTGTGTAATATTCATCGTACCAGTATTCCATATAACTGCAGTATCCATAATAATAAGCTGAATAAGTACACAGCTTAGATTCAGTAGTTATCGGATCATTTCCTGCTTCATCATCAATTAATAATGGAATACTATTGGCTCCGTTTTTTGTATAAATAAACTCCGAATAGTCTGCATTAAAATCGTATAGATATCCATTCTCTATTACGGTTTCTAATTGATCAGAGTTAGTATTATAAACTTTATATTGATACATTTCAGCCGCCTTTAATGTCAATAACATCTTTCCCACAGAAGCGTTAGTTTGAACTTCGCTGACATTATTGATTATTTTAGTTTTGGAATCATCTAAATTTAGATCCATCTTATAAATAGTATATTCACCAATAGCTTGACCCGGAGTATACCTTACACCAAATATAAAACTGTTTGAGACAGGCTTAAATGTTGAGAAACTTTCATAATCACCTAAAGATACTATTTTTCTAATTTCATCTTTTTTTATATCATATGCAAATACATTACTATTATTTGCATCATTATAAATTACAAATTTATCATCATCAGTAAAATAGTATAATTCACCAATACTAGCCGCAATTTGTTTTTTCTCATTTTTACTTATATCATAGAAGTATAAAATTCCACCGTTGATATAGACAAAGAGATTATCCGTATTAATTGCATTATTATATTTTAAATATCTATTGTTATTAACCATATAATTGTCATCAATAACTATGCTTTTACTAGAGCCATCGACTAATAGATTTAGTTGCCCATCATCAGCGTACAAGACATGATGCGCCACACTGTTTGATCTTCCCCCAAAGAAATTACCCCATGCGAAGAAACCTGAGATCGAAATTAATGCAACAATAACTATTCCCATAATCATTTTTCTGTTTAATTTGAATCTGCTAAAGATATCTAAATTTAGATTTATTTTTCCCCTCTTTCTGACTTCTATATTTCCTTCACTTGTATTTGGTTCTTGCTCATTTTTAAACGGAGCCAAAACTGCTACTATATTTTCTTCAACTACTGTCAACTTCTCTGAACCACCAACTATTGATATAGCAGCTTTCTCACTATCCTTAGCGATTACAATCTCTTCAATGCTTACATTTACAGCTGCATTGCCGCAATTTTGAGTGTCGCTTTCTAATCTGATTTCTTGTGATTCATCGCCTTTAATTGAGACTTTTACGCCACATTTCCCACAAAATAATGCGTTTTCGCCTAACACATTCCCACAACTAGCACAAAATCTTTGTTTCATATTTTCCCCTTTCATGAATAATATCTTATTATTGTTCACTCCAAATACTTGCATAAGTATATCCACTTCGTATATATCCTCTATTAACTAAATAATTCCAATCTGTTCTTGTATATCTTGCCACTCCTGAAGGTAATAATTGCTCTGGCCGCACTTGGTTTGTAAGTGTTGCACTGTTACTCCAAGTCGTAGCTATTTCAAAATGCAAATGTGCCCCTGTAGAATCACCTGTGCTACCAACAACAGCTATCTTTTGCCCCTTTGATACAGCAGCTCCTTTCGAAACAGAGTACGATGCCAAATGTTGATACTTTGTATAGTAGGTAACACCCCCATATACGTGCTGCAAGATCACAAAATTACCTGCCCAATAGTTATATCCAGCTTCCACAACTGTTCCAGTCGCCGCCGCCAATACATTATAATCACCTGGGTTTAAATCATATCCAACGTGATTTGCTGTATGGACACATGCAAAATCACCTACATTATGTGCAACATCATTTATTTGTGGATTATTAATTGGCCACTGCCAAAAATTGGTTTGTACTTCAATTTTGCTAAATGTCCACATTTGCTTACTATCATTTGGATCATAAACAGCTAGTTTTACATCACCTTGTCCAGATGGACTTGATATAGCCAAATTAGTATTTGAGCTCAACCTTATAGCATAAGATCCGTTGGATAACTTGGTAAATATCCAGCGTTGCGCAAGCGGATCATCATCAGTCCAAATATCGATTACATGACCAGCGACTGGTGTTGCACCATTTCTTAAGACGTCTAGAGCTTTACCAGGTGCAATACCTGCGTATATTGTTGAGTAACCACTTCCATTTACTATATTCCATACTTGAGCGGCAGTCGAATTAGTAATATATGTCCATGTTTTGGAACCATTGGCTGTCGCTCCATTTGCCACATCTATTGCATAGTTTTCATTATATTTTTTTATAACATAACTTCCTGCACTTATAATTGATTTTTGCTCTGTGCCATTCACTGAGCAGGTTGCTGTTTTAGAGCCATTTGTACTTTTAGCAGTAATAGTTGCTTTACCTGCTGCTTTGATTACTATTTTTCCGCTGCTATCAACCGTTGCAATAGATGTGTTAGAAGAAGTATACGTATAACTTTTATCCGTTGCATTCGATGGATTAATTGTCACAGTTAAAGTAGTAGTATCTCCAACATTTCCAGAGAAATCTGTCTTGTTAAGTGATATAGAGGTCACTGCAATTGCATTTGATTTCCACTTTGCATAAAGCGTTATATTATTATTTATTACATTTGTAGTGCTAAACTTATTGCTTAGCCCTGATTCTGTATACCAACCTTCAAAGGTATATCCTGTTTTTGTTGGATTACTAGGCAATGTTATGGTGCCACCACTATTAACAGTAATCGTACTTACATTGCTCCCCCCATTCGAATTAAACGTTACTGTACGCGTGATCATAGCATCATTATTTTCTTTCCACTTTGCATATAGTGTAATGTTGCTAGTAATTTTTGTTAATACACTGAACTTATTGCTTAGCCCTGATTCTGTATACCAACCTTCAAAGGTATATCCCGTTTTTGTTGGGTTGCTAGGTAATACAATTGTGCTACCGCTGTTTAATCTTATTGTGCTAATGCCGCTTCCTCCATTTGAGTTAAAAGATACAATATATGCCTCTTTTTCTTCCTCAACCCATTTAGCGTATAAGATACTGTCATCCAATATATTAGCGTCTTCTTCAAACTTAGTTTTCAATTCCTTATCTACATACCACCCTGAAAAAAGATAGCCCTGCCTAGTAGGATTTGCAGGTAATGCAATATTTGAACCTTCAGCAACTTTAATGCTTTCAACATTTGTTCCTCCATTTGAAGTAAAAGTAACTATACATTCTGCATAGTTTGAGCCTAACCATTTTGCATATAGCGATATATCCGATTTGATAACTGAGTCTTCTTCAAATAATGTCGTAAAACTGGAATCTAAATACCAACCACCAAAGGTATATCCCACTCTAGTTGGTGTACTTAAATCTTCAATCGTCGCTCCATCATCTACTACTATTGAACTAATTCTTCCTCCACCATTGCTTTGGTAACGAATAACGTGCTGAACCGTTTCATTATTGTTACCATCTCTATTGGATGTCGCACAACCACTAAACGCTAAGCTCAACATTAAAACTAATATCGCGAGTTTTTTCATAGAAACACCTCTAAAAAAAACTTGTTAAAGAAGATAGCGTTGAGCCAATAAAATAATAAATCATAAATAATGTTGCACACGTAGATAAGGCATATGATACAGTTACTACTATTGCTGCAGGATCTTGTTGCCCCAGCATTTCAGAAAGGAGTTGACCATCAATTAGCAATCCTAATACAACACATGTAATGAAAAGCATAATAAGTGCTAACATGGTGAAATTCCCTGTATAAAGATTGGCTCCAAATAAGAGAGTTAACACTGCAATACAAACCATTAAAACCATTGATGGGACAACCGATGATATCACAATATTAAATGCAGCACTCCAATCAATTTTTTTACTAAGAAAACCTGACAACAAACTAGTTACAGTTGCTAAAACTATAATATATGTAGCAAAGCACACCATAACTCCAAACGAAACTGTTAATTTGTTAATTGGTACGTAAGCAAAATAAATACTTTTTGATATTATAGAATTTATTAAAAAAAACACTGCCACAGCTGGTGCAACTAAATATAAACACAAAACGATATATTTAGTGCTATTGTTAGTTGAATTGCATAGTAATCTCGCTCCCTTTACAGGTTCCTTAATGAATATTTTTATTAGCCTCCATAATTCAAGTAATTCTTTCTTTATAACATCTAAACTTTCTGATGCTTTGGTACTGCCATCATGGCTATTTACATCATCATCACAAACCGGACACTTCCCATCTATTAACTCTCTACCACACTTCTCACAAAATTTTTGCATATTTTCCCTCCGTGCAATCCCATTCAAATAATGTTGACTAAGTTTTAGAAATCCTCTTAATAATAATTCTCAGAATTGAAAGAAAATTTTCTAATACAAATAACACATCTAAATAAGCAATTATCATCAAACGGTGCTATTAGCACTAGTTTTCATAATTTTAACATATATCACCATAGTGTTCAAGTGCTATAAGCACTTGTTGGCATATCGTATCGCATTTTCAAACGACTAATTACTTCTAATACAAAATAACTATTCCAATAATGCCAATCAAGCTAAGCCGCATGCGTATTGCAAATATAATCGACATTTCTTCTTAGTTATCCTTCACTGTATGCAAATATATTGAACCTCAACGCAAACCGAAAACATAAACTCCATTGCTATAGATCGGAGTTCTGGAATCCTAATACATTTGAATTACATAATGGCAAAAAAAGTAAACTAGAAAAGAACCATGAGTTTATACGAACCGTTTCCCCTCAAGGATATTCTCTCGATAATCTCACACAAGATATATGTGATAAGCTAGTGTCTAATATTAATAGTCTACATAGACAATATTTGAATAATAAAACACCTTATAAAGCGATGGAACTTGAATGTAGTGAGAAGATTATAAATAGTTTAAACATTAGTACGATTCATTTTTATGATGTAAATTTAAATAATAAGTCATATAAATAAAAAGGATATTTGTTACTAGCAAATATCCCAATGATAAATAATCTACAGGAACTTAATACCCATACAAGTTGTGCACTTACTCAAATAAACCCGCACTCCTTATGCTTTTGTCACAAATTTATATCCATCAGACGCTATAATAATAGCATATATTTATCGTTACTCAATAGCTTATTGAATAAATATATGTGCATTTAATCTACTAAAAACACAGATTTATTCATAGAGAATACTCTGTGCCTTAAGTTTAAATATTTACGTATTTGCTTTTATAGAATACTTCCTCATATTCGCCATTTTGCTATATGCAACACTATCAGACATTCGTTATATTTAACTCATATTTTGTTGCAAAAGTGTTACATTTGGCATATAAACTCAGAATCGCAAAGAAATCCGAATGATTTCATTTCCAATTGGGTTATCAGTTTATATTTTTGGCAAAGTCGCTTTAAGTGCCATAAGCCCCGATACTTCGCACTCTTGATGTGCGAGAATAGCAATAGGAGGTGGGCTGATGGCACAACTTAAACACACAGATGACTATTATTATGATGTTGTTAGAAAGAATATACGAAAATACAGGAAGATGCGAAAATATACACAACAAAAATTAGCAGATGAGGCAGAATTATCTGTTGACTATATATGTGAAATAGAAAGCTTTAATAGACGTAAAAGTTTTAGTCTTTCTACCCTTGGAAGAATCTCTGATGTTCTAGAAATAGAGATCATTAAATTTTTTGAAGAATAATTATTAATATTTACACAATTGCTATAGCCTGAGGCTATAGCTTTTTGATAATCAAAAACAGGATTAATTAATCCTGCTCGAATACTTATTAAAAACATGTGTAAATGCCATTAATATCGTAGTAACAATTGGCACGACAACCAATGGAGTTATTAATCTGGTCACTAGATAATAGACTAATGGAATACTTCCTACAGCAGTTACCTGCATACTATATAATCCAAATCCTGATATCATTGACCTAATTAATGTTCCTAAGAATATCGCTATATACAATTTTTCAAATGAATAATATCCATCCTTTATATGTCTTTTATTTAGAATATAGAATATAAGTTCAGAAATTATTATCGCAGTTAAAACTCCAATTAATAATCCCCAATTAACTATCTCAAAACCATTTTCAAAGGAAACAATTTGAAATAGTTTTTGACCTTTACTGCCACCAGTAGATAAGACACTAGTAAACAATACTGCAAAGATACCATAAACAGCTAGTAAACACATTACTATTTTTGAAATAGAATATGTTACTTTCCTTTTTCTCAAATACATATATATTAAAGCAGGTACTAAAGCAATCATTATATCAGCTATAGTGAATATAGGGTTATATGCCACACCACCCTTAAATAATAGAAAACCTAAATTATCATATACAAATCCAACCATAAATGCCCCAACAGGGCCTAAAATAATACCAGACATAGCCAAAGGTATTACAGTTAAATCAATACTCTGCTTGGCTCCACCAATGTTTAAATCTATTGATACTGGTATGCCAGTTACTCTCTGTATGCCACCACCAAGTAATAAGGCAATAGCCACAAAAAAAGCACCATATACAATAGTTCTTGTACTTATTTTTTTCATTTTAAAAATCTCGCTTTCTACAGAAGCGCTTGTTCAGCGGACGCAACAAATCACCGCAGTTTCCTTTCGTCTATTGCCGACATCCCATGCAATAGCACTTAACGCGATTTGTTTACTCTGTAAGTGCATTATAACAAACGCATAAGAAAAGATAAAGGAAAACCCTTTATCTTAAATTAAAGTAATGTCTTAATACATCAACAATAATTGAATCTACTTCTGCTAAGCCAGAAATTTTATCTATAAAATATTCTAAATCTTCCTTTATTTTCTGCGGAAGAGTTATTTGCATATTTCTATCTAAAACTCTTGCTAGTTTCAATATATCATTTTTGTGCTTATTCATTTCATCTTTACTACCATGCAAACCATTTTCCATTCTATATTCTATTTCACGCCATGCCTTAGCTTTAAATGCTATTATTCTTGATTCATCTGAAAACTGTAAGCCATTTATTATCTTAACTCCACCTAACAAAAAATAATAGTAATCATCATCTAGCAATATAGCTGATAAACTTGATACTTCATCAGAAACGTGTAGTGGTAGCAAGTGTGCTCCTGGGCGCAATTCAAAGTCAGTTAGTTTTCTAGTAAATAGCTCTATTTGCTTTGGGTATCCGCCATTCTTTGGTTTATCAAAACGGTAGCAACTCTTATTAGTG
Organism: Coprobacillaceae bacterium; assembly: GCA_031555175.1. Classification (GTDB taxonomy): domain Bacteria; phylum Bacillota_I; class Bacilli_A; order Erysipelotrichales; family Coprobacillaceae; genus JAVBUP01. The sequence goes on along the minus strand of JAVBUP010000004.1, from coordinate 21,465 downwards.
TTTACATACTTATGTTCATATTCTCCATTTGAAATGAACTCCCACATCCCCAATGCAAATTCTTTATCCAATAGTTCTACCACTAAAACAATATCAATATCCTTCGTAGCTCTAAATTGTTCCCCATAGCTTTCAAATATAAAACCGCATGCTGTGCCACCAATAATAATATAATAATCTCTATATTCAACAAAATGCTTAGTAAATATATCCATCCTTTCCATACAATTCCTCCTCAAGTAGTTTTTTAAACTCTATATCTATCCTAGAATCATTATGAGACTGCATGGCAGAATATAAAGATATTATGTCTACGTGTACTTTATCTTTTGATAATATGCATGGATCATATTTCCAAAACTCTACACAATACACATGTTGATTCAAATCTTCAATATCCTCTAATAGCTTACTATCTTTTTCGATTTCATTCCTATTCTTAAAAACAGTAGCAAGAGTAACCATATTTGCATCTATCAACATTGATTGCCTAGATAATGCTGTTTCTCCAGAAAATAGAGTTTTTATATTTTTAGGCTTATTTTCAAAGTATAGTTTGCTTTTAACAGGAGACATTAATGCCTTGCTCCCATTGGCCCAATAATTCTTCATATCTATTAGTCTATATTTCTTGCGCGTTCTATTTCCATCGTCTATCAATAACCCAAAATCACATAGTTCTCTTAACGCCCTACTAGCTGTCATACTAGAAAAAGAAAACTTATCAATGAGTTCACTAACATCAACAACCTTAATCTTATTTAGTGCAAAATAAATAAATAACACTTGTGCCCAAACTGAAAAAGTAGATTTATTTACGACAACGTTATTATTATACTCGTTGATATCCATACATAAATATGGAATATACATTTGTCTATTATCACAAATAAAAGGAATTCTTTCCTGTATCAATCTGTTTCTCTTCTCTTTTCTTAGCGAATCAAAAACTAGTATTGGTTTATCAATTCCATAAGAGTTTAGTAACTCTAAATGCTTATGTAAACTTTGTATTTGTGGCGTTTTTTCCTTAACTACAACAAAATGGACATAAGTTTCTTGTATTTTAGATTTAAAGAACTCATACTGCTCGTGAAGAAAAATAGGAGCAAAGTAGTTATCACTCATATTCTCAATATATAGTTCTTTTCCAAATACTTCTTTCAAATAATTTTCAAATTTCATTTCAATCACCCATTATAACGCTATTATAACAAATATTATGTTACAATGCAATTTGTGATGTTATAAAAGCAGTGTTTATTAAAGGATTACCTTTTTAACACTGCTTACAAAATGTAATGATCCTGTAACTACAACAAAGTAATCTCCTAATAGAGCACTATCTAAAGCTTCTTCAAAGTTTTCTACTACATTTAAATCATTTCTATTCTCAAATAAAGAAATATCCATTTTTCTCGAATCATCAAATGTTGTGATAATCAACTTATCACAAACCGGTTTTAATAAATCTATCATCTCATCATATTTTTTATCTGCCAAAGCCGAGAATATAATACATACTTTTCTATCACCTTTTTTATGCTCAATACTGTCTACTAATGCTTTTATTCCATGTACATTATGGGCTCCATCAAGATAGAACTCTTTTCCGGCATATGTGCATCTTTCAAATCTGCCACTCCATGTCGTATTAAGTAAAGATTCTCTAATAATATCTTCTTTTATAATTATATGATATCTAATCAATGCCCTTACCGCCTCTATTGCTAAGCAAGCATTACTTATCTGATATAATCCCACATCACCCAATTTATAGTTTTGATTTTGATATTCAAATTCAATTGGAAAGTCACTATTAGTGGGCACTTCAACCTCTATTAAGTGCGCATTCTCTTTCCTTGCTTTATCGGTAATAATATCATAATATTTATCAGTTACTTTAGGAGTAATAACAATACCATTCCTTTTGATAATTCCGGCCTTATTTTTAGCGATATCTAATATCGTTGGGCCTAGTAGATCAAGATGATCTTCTCCTACACTAGTTATCACACTTACTAAGGGATTTTCGATTATATTTGTTTTATCTAAAGTACCCCCAATACCTACTTCTAGAATAACGAAATCTACTTCATTTAAAGTAAAATATTCTAAAGCGATTAATAAGTCTATTTCAAACATTGATAGTTTATTTTCATCAATTATTTCGCAGTATTTATTAATGTATCTTAGCAGTTCTTCATCTGAGATATTCTTATTATTTATTCTGATGCGATCATTATGTACTAATAAATATGGCGAAGTAAATGTTCCTACCCTATATCCACTATTTATTAAAATATTAGCAATATAGTTAACGGTACTTCCTTTACCATTTGTCCCCGTAACATGAATAAATTTATGATGGTTATATTCTATTTTTATTTTCTTTAAAAACTCTTTATACCAATCAAGTTGATGTTTGCCACCCCTTGTTTCAATATAAGAGATAGCCTCTTTTATATCTTTAAACATGATTCATCCTCAATTTGCCAATTAATTGGCTCTACATTATTATTTACTAAATACTCGTTCGTTTTTGAGAAAGGTTTGCTTCCAAAGAATCCATGGTATGCACTTAGTGGTGAGGGATGACATCCTTGAATGATTAAATGCTTGGGATTATTTAGTAATACTTTCTTCTTAGCTGCATGTTTACCCCACAAAATAAATACGATTGGTTGATCTTGATTATTTAATACTCTAAACACTTCATCAGTAAAAGACTCCCAACCGATATCCTTATGAGAGTTTGGCTTGTTGTACTCTACTGTTAAAACATTGTTCAACAAAAGCACACCTTGCTTAGCCCATGATTCTAAGTTTCCATGCGATATAGCAGTATAACCCAAATCATTATATAGTTCTTTATATATATTATTAAGCGAAGGTGGAACCTTAACTCCATATTTCACAGAAAAAGATAAACCATGCGCTTGGTTAGGTTGATGATAAGGATCTTGCCCTAGTATTACAACTTTTATTTTATCCAACGGAGTATATTCAAAGCAATTCAAAATATCATTTCTTTGTGGATAGATAGTTTTCAATTGATACTCTTCATCTAAAAACGATTCTATTTTTTTATAGTATTCTTTGCATTGCTCTTGTGCAATAAAAGCTTCCCATGAAGATATCATACTATCACCTCACTAACTAGATATATTTTAATGGATTTCATACGTTTATTCAATCAGAATACGTTGTAAAAATCAAAATAGGGTGAAAAATCAATTCCATTTCCCAAATCATTTTATTTCATCTACTTTAGACAGCAAATGCTCAAAATCCAACTCCACCTTAGATTTATCATTTAAACGTTCTTGTCTATATATCTCATACTCCTTGAACGCTTTTTCCAACGCCTCATGATGAGAAATTTTACCAGCGTTTTCTAGAAGTTCATCCCCAGAAGCATGAATAAATCTATCCATTATATCTAGCCAGTTTTTCATATACATTGGATTTCTACGAAGAGCTTGAAGTTCGGCAAAATCCAAGTACATAGAAACATAAATATTTAAAACTTTCAATTCTTCTTCTGATAAATAGTTTTTTGCTATGATAATATCTTTCTTCCCCAGGTTTTGCCCATTCCAGTTTGTTAAACCTAAATGCTCTTTAGTACTATCAATACGATCATATACTATTTCAGCAGCAGTATGTCCATGAGCAGCATAATGGATTTTATTTTGCACAATAGAAAAGAATAACTTCGTCTCTTCACCTCTCGGATTATAATCTATACTTGTAGCGAAAATATCAAGAACTTTTCTCCAAAATACTTTTTCACTTGAACGAATATCTCTTATTCTTTCTAAGAGTTCTTCATAGTAAGTTCCTCCACCATTCTCCTTTAGTTTGATATCATCCAATGCAAATCCCTTAATAATATATTCCTTTAATATTGAATTAGCCCAAATCCTAAACTGAGTTCCTCTTAGTGATTTAACCCTATATCCAACACTTATTATTACATCTAGGTTATAGTATTCAATATCTCTACCTACTTTTCGGCTCCCTTCCAACTGAACTGTCGCAAATTTTGCGACAGTTGAATTCTCTGACAATTCACCTTCGCTAAAGATATTAGTAATATGCTTTCTAATTGTCTTCGAGTCACGACCAAAAAGTTCAGCCATATGCCCCGCAGTGAGCCATACCGTATCCTCTTCATACTTTACTTCGATTCTTGTAATGCCATCATCTGTTTGGTACATCAATACTTCTGAATATTTGTTTTCCATTTTGAAAACCTCCTGTTTGTTTTTTATATTTTTGAAAATAAAAAACAAACAGATGATGCCATTTATTTGTTTGAAGCTTATTTAGTTATACTACATAATTATTGTATCATATCAACGAGTATATATCACTATTAACTGAGTTTTTGGGTTGTAAAACATGTTTATTTCCTTTAAAATATAAATGTAATATAAAGGAGACATATAAATGACAAAAACTGTATTAGTAGAAATATCTGCACGTCATGTGCATGTTAGTAGAAATGATTTAGATGTATTATTTGGTAAAGGATACCAATTAACTTTTAAGAAAGATTTATCTCAACCTGGTCAATTTGCTTGTGAAGAAAGAGTAACAGTAGTTGGTCCTAAGGGAGAATTAAAAAATGTTATTATTTTAGGTCCAGAAAGGCCTGATACTCAAGTTGAATTATCGTTGACTGATGCTAGAACTGTAGGTATTGTTGCTCCTGTTAGAGAATCAGGAAATGTTGAGGGAACACCTGGATGTACACTAATTGGTCCTGCTGGAAGTGTAGAAATCCCTTGTGGTGTAATTGCTGCAAAAAGACATGTGCATTTAACACCTGAAGCTGCTGCTGAACATGGTGTTGTAGATAAACAAATCGTTGAGTTAAAAGTTGTAACAGATCAAAGAACAACAACATTTGGAGATGTAGTGATTCGTGTTAGCGATAAATTTGCACCTGCTGCTCATGTAGATACTGACGAAGCTAATGCTGCCGCTATTCCAGGATCTGCACAAGGTGAAATTATTGTAAGATAAAAGTCAGAAATCTGGCTTTTTATTTTTGCTTTTAAAAAGAGTGAATTAGACTTACCTAATCCACTCTTTTTCCATCCTTCTTAATAATTTTCCCAGGCATGCCAACAACTGTGCAATTATCTGGTATATCATTTAATACCACCGAGCAAGCACCGATTCTACAGTTATCCCCAATTGTGATACCCCCTATTAATTTAGCTCCACAGGAAACCATTACATTGTTTCCTATCTTAGGATGACGCCTACCGGTAGTTTCACAATTACCCGTAGCTCCCAGAGTTACCTCATGATATAACGTACAATCATCACCGATAATTGCCGTCTCACCGATAACTACTGACATCCCGTGATCAATAAACAAACGTTTACCAATCGTAGCTCCAGGATGTATTTCAATTCCTGTCAAAAATCTAGCAAATTGACTTATCGTACGTGCTAATATTTTCAGTTTAACATCCCATAAAAAGTGACTCAGGCGATACATAGCTAAAGCATGCACGCCTGGATAATTTAATATAATATTAAACTTATTTTTAGCAGCTATGTCTCTTTCTAGAATTGAGTCTAATAAACTCTTTTCCAAAACCTCACTCCTATTCTTCTATTGTTGGTAATACTACTACGCTTTCGCCTTCACGTGTAAAAATATAGTTGTCTCTAGCATATCTAGTAATATATTCTTCATCGCTTAGCTTATCTATTTCGTTATAGATACTATTTTTTTCTTCCAACAATTTTTCTCTTTGTGCTTTCATTGAACTGATATCATATTGAATTTCTAGTGTTTTTTGAATACTTTGAATCAAATTATAAATCATATATAAAGAAACACCAAAAACTAATATAGCTAGGATTCTTTTAAATCTGATTTTAGTTTTCTTCTTACTTTTTTCTTTATCCATTTTTTAATCACTTCTTTCCACTTCCTAATTATAGCAAACTTCTTTTTAAAATAGAAGTAAATAGGCTTAATAAAGTTTTTCACTTTCTTCATAAGCCACTCATATAAAGTTAAGAAATGAACTGCATAGTATCTTTCAAACAGATATAGTCCCAATAATAAGCAAATAATAATATACTGATTTATTTTTGCCCCATTTATATTTAATAAACCCCAAAAGAATACAATAGCCAATCCAGCACAAATCATAACTTCTAATAGCAATCGAACTATATTCCTATGTAAAAAATACAAGATTCGATTTAAAAATGACCATACAACTCCAAAGCACATACCATATACACAAGCATATATTAAACTTTGGATCTGTATTCTTAACTCAATCATTTTAGAAGTTTTCCAAATAATGTCTCTTTAGGTGAACTGGATTTTTTGCTTGAAATATATGCTACTCCATCAATATTTCCTCTAATTGATACTTCCTGCTCATTATTATCTAATTTAATTAATACCAGGTCCTTACCTGTTATATTTAAATACCCCAATGAAGTCTCAATTAGAAATTCTTCTGAATCAAATGATTCAATGTGTTTAACACCAGTTAACTCCACAGTCTTTCTATCCTTAATAAATAGATTATGATATGGAGAGTGTTCAAATCTTAAGTTATTGTTATCCATAATATACCTCCCAATAAATCATATGAAGTAACATTCCTGAATATTACTTACAAGCATAAAGTTTTAAACATTGAGTATATAAAAAGGATGATTTAAAGTGAACGATTTGGGGTTCGCTTCAATGGACATCCTTAATTATTTCATATTTACTTGTTATTAATTATACTTTACCTAGGTATTTCTCTAAATTTTCTAACCACTACTTACTAAATATAATAATAACTATAGTTGAAATAACCCTACATTGGAAATCCTTATCTAGATGCTTCCGGTAATATCTTCTCAAAAAGACATCAATAACTAATTTCCATACATAGAGTTATATCGCTAAAATAAGTTGATTACTTATAATAGAATTTAAGAAATTGTTGATATACATTACTGGCACTTTCTTTGCACCAAATATTTAAATCATTATTAATGAAACGAAAAAATGTAGACAATAATTAATGCGATATCTAAATTCGTGGTTGTATATTAAAGAATGCCATAATGTATAATAACGGTTGTAACCTAAAGCTGAACTTGATCCTTATGGCTTCTAGTTTGGTTATAAACATAATAAATAATTGCGCCCAAATAAACTGCATATGCAGATAGTATAATAAATGGTGTTAAAGCACTAGGAACAAATAATGCTTCCATTGGAATCATCGTTAAAAATGGTATCCCTACAAACAGCGCCAAAACAGTATTAGATAATAATAATACTTTAAAGGATTGCCCCTTATATTTTAAGTATAGAATAATTATGATTAAAAGGTTCGCAAATACTATCATAGAATTAATAACTGTGAATCCTCTTAAAGCAAACATATCTCTCTCAAATGCATTTCCAAATCCATTATTTATAAATTCTAAATTTTTACTATAATTATTAATCAAATTTAATACTGCATCATGTTGTAAGAAATAAGTAATAAGCAAATGCCCAAAATAAGCTAATTGCAAAATTAACACCGAAACAAACAATCTATTTGGCAGTCTTTGCACACTTTTCATCCATGTTGCCTCCTTAATCATATTTTAGTTGTGAAAAGATATTAATAATACAAATATTGCATACTCTATAGTCTTATATATTCGAACAGCTATTTTATTATAACATAGCGACCGCTTCCAGAAAATGTATCCCATCCGTTAGTATTTGAACTCACCCATTCATTATAATTTTTTGTATGTTGGGCTATCTTAAAGTCGTAATATGTACGGCAAATGTTTGTCCCCGAGATGCAATAACTTGATTGATATGTTTTTTTTGCAGTCACAAAACCAATATGATCAAACGAACCGTCCCCGGTATGATCTAACCCAATAAAGCTACCAACAGTAAGAGCTGCTGAAAAGCCTTCAATACCATAATATTTATTTAACTCATGCACTCCCCAATACTTAGCAAAATCATCAGCCATTGACCATGTTGCTGAATGCGTATGGGTATACCAAACTCGTCCAGCGACCATAGTTCCAGTCTTTCTGTGCCACCAACCAGGATTAGCCGCCTGAGTTACTCCGCCTGCTTCTAAAATTTGAGAAGCAAAATTTGCGCAGTCCCCATTTGAAAAATAATAATAAGGATACTCTGGCCATGTAGGAGAGCCACTATCGCCATTTGGGCTAATGGCATATTGATTTGCATAAGCAAGCCCGTCGGAAACATCAAATATCGATGGGATCGACATAGTTTGCAAATTACCATTTTGCTCAGTATAGATACCAAATAAATTAGGATCCAAATTTGCAGTGTATGGCATCTCATAATAAAACCATGCATACATATCCTTATTTACTCTACTTTTTGTATTCGCATCGAATCTCTCTATAATCTCATCATTTTGGGCTCTATTTTCATAAATATCAAAAAAGCAATTAAATAATAGTTGACCATCAACTTCATTATCTACTTCATTTATATACTTGCGTGCATTTGCAGCAAACAACAGCCAATTATTGTCTGCTAAATCATCTAACATGTAATATGTATTTACTTCATCAATAAATTTTGTGTTCTTTTTTTTGAATAGATTTAATGCTTCGCTTTGATCACTAAAAACTGGATACATTTTATATCTCTGCCCATTAAAATTTACATATTCTATTTCACCTAAAATAAAGTCTGATAAAATTGTATTTTCTAAACTAAAATCATTTACTTCTATCGTATTTTTCTTCAAATCTTTTGCATTCACATTAATAATGAATATACTAAATATTGTAAATAAGATAATAAACCATTTTTTCATGTTTCTACCCTTTCTAATTCTATAATTCGTTAAAATTTAATAACTCCAGTCAATAAAACAACATACCCGGCATGTATCTGGTAGTATATATTAATACTATAATGGCAAGCCGTATTTTATTATAAAATTATTTTAATAAAATGATAGTATACTTATGCTAATTTTCTAATTAATATATTAGTAACAACCATATATTTGTATTATCACCTCTATCATTTATTGGCACAGCCACTTAGTATTGCTTCTTTACTTAACTAACTATAGAACTTCTAGATGTCCTGCAAATTATATAAATATCTAACAATTACTTATAACATATGGCTGCGACTTGCTAATATATTTAAATATCAATAATTAAGAAATTATATTATAAAATAGATACTGGATATACTTGCTTGTTTTTATATAATTTCTTTAATATAATTATAATATAATTATATTAGTTCACGAAATATTTTGCCGATTTACAAACCAAATGCAGTTTAACTTCACTATTTAGCCATTTCACAGTTGTTTTTGCCTTTATTATTAAAAATCACAGTGCTTCCACTGTGATTAAATAAACAACACTACTCGCTTTCTCTTCTAAACTCTCTTATAACTTCATACATTAACGAACTTGCTTCTTTTGATGTATGCTCATTAAGAGACAATACTTTTATAACCAATACTTTATTACCAAATGTAATTTCTATTTCATCACCAACTTTAAGTTGTGTTGATGGTTTAGCCATTTTGTTATTAACCATTACACGATCACTATCAGTAATTTCTTTGGATAATGTACGACGCTTTATAATTCTTGACACTTTTAAAAATTTATCTAATCTCATTCTTTATCACCACCATAATTATAACATAAAAATATAGTTTTCATATTAATAAAATATTGTCGAAATTTAGGTTTAGTATTCTCAAAGTAATCATATAGTGATATAATTTTAATAAGGAGGTATTCGACATGAAAGAATATAAAGTTTTAACTCAAAAAGATAAATGGTTTTCAGGTAAATTTGACCCAGCTGTATTAGAACAAGCATTAAATTCATATGCCCAACAAGGATGGACATTAAAGGCTTGTGCTACGGCAGATATTCCTGCTTTTGGTGGAAGTAGGCAAGAATTTGTCGCTGTCCTAGAAAGAGATGCTGACTAAAAATGGCCTATTCAGTTTTATATAAAGATATCATCTTTGTCGAAGGGGAAATACCCTATACACACAGTTTAGGGTTAATTGATATCCATTTAGGTTTTGAATTTGGTGCTCAACTTAAAAATCTTAATGATGTAAAGGAAAGAATGCGTATTGAAGCCAAGCAGTTAGGAGCAAATTGCATCGTTGACTTTAAATATGGTCAAAAGGCAAAGCTGTTAGCATTGGATGATGTGCAATTCTACGGTAATGGAATTGCCGTTAGACTACCTGAAGTAGACTATCAGGCAAGGATAGAGAAAATTAAAAACAGATAATCAAATTAGAACTACAGGCATGTAGTTCTTTTTTAGTATTAAAAAAGAGAACCGAAGTTCTCTTGAGTTTAAACTATTTTTTTAAGTTATAGAATGATTTGATTCCGTTATAAACAGCATCTTCACCTAATTCTTCTTCAATTCTTAATAATTGATTGTATTTTGCAATACGATCAGTTCTTGACATTGAACCAGTTTTAATTTGACCAGCATTAGTAGCTACTGCGATATCAGCGATTGTTGTATCTTCAGTTTCACCAGATCTATGAGAAACTACTGCAGTGTATCCTGCTTTTTTAGCCATTTCAATTGATTCTAAAGTTTCAGTTAAAGTACCGATTTGGTTAACTTTAATTAAGATTGAGTTAGCAACACCTTTTTCGATACCTTCAGCTAAACGTTTAGTGTTAGTTACGAAGAAGTCATCTCCAACTAATTGAACTTTACCACCTAAAGTTTTAGTTAAATAATCCCAACCAGCCCAATCATCTTGATCCAAACCATCTTCGATTGAAATAATAGGATATTTTGCACATAATTCTGCATAGAAATCAACTAATTCATTAGAAGAGAATACTTTTCCACCTTCTCCAGCTAATGTATATTTTCCATCTTTATAGAATTCTGATGAAGCTACGTCCATTGCTAAGTAAACATCTTTACCAGGAACATATCCAGCTCCTTCGATAGCTTTTAAAATAGTTTTAATAGCTTCTTCATTTGATGATAAGTTTGGAGCGAATCCACCTTCATCACCAACTGCTGTATTTAATCCCATTCCTTTTAATACTTTAGCTAAACTATGGAATACTTCAGCACCCATACGGATAGCTTCTCTAAATGTTGGAGCTCCAACTGGCATAATCATGAACTCTTGGAAGTCAATGTTATTATCAGCATGCTCTCCACCATTGATGATATTCATCATTGGAGTAGGTAATTCTTTTGCATTAGCTCCTCCAATATATTGATATAGAGGAATTCCATAGTAATCAGCAGCAGCTCTAGCAACAGCTAAAGAGCATCCTAAGATAGCATTAGCTCCTAATTTACCTTTGTTGTGAGTTCCATCTAATTCACACATCGTTCTATCAATTGATACTTGACGAGTTACATCTAAACCAATTAATTCTGGAGCGATAATTTCGTTAACGTTATTAACAGCTGTTAAAACTCCTTTTCCTAAGTAACGTGATTTATCTCCATCACGTAATTCAACTGCTTCATAGATTCCTGTTGAAGCACCAGATGGAACGATAGCACGTCCAAATGCTCCACTTTCAGTGTAAACTTCAACTTCTACAGTTGGGTTACCACGAGAATCTAATACTTCTCTTGCATGTACATCAATAATATAAGGCATTTTTCTTTCTCCTTTTAGTAATTTTTTACCTATCTATTATACCCCTTTAGTCTTTCAAAATAAAGAGTAATAGCCGCGATTATCCTAAGTTTTCAATCATTGCAATGTAAGAATCAGCTTGTAAACTAGCTCCTCCTACTAATGCACCATCGATATCAGGTTGTTCAAGTAAAGTTTTTAATCCTTCTGGTTTCACAGATCCACCATATTGAATTCTAACTTTATCAGCAACTTCTTTTGAGAAGTTAACTGCGATTTCGTTACGAATGATTTCACAAACATCTTGAGCGATTTCATTTGTAGCAGTTTTTCCAGTTCCAATTGCCCATACTGGTTCATAAGCGATAACTACTTTTTCCATCTCAGAAGAGTCAATATTAGCAAATGCTAATTTAGTTTGACTTCTAACTACATCTTCAGTAATACCAGCTTCAAATTGTTCTAATGTTTCACCAACACAAACAACTGGAGTCATATTGTTTTTTAATGATTGAATTGTTTTTAAGTTAACTGTTTCATCAGTTTCACCAAAATATTGTCTTCTTTCAGAATGCCCAATAATTACATATTCAATACCAACTTCATTTAACATTGCAGCAGATACTTCTCCAGTATAAGCCCCATTATCTTTAAAATGAATATTTTCAGCAGCAATCACTAAATTATTAGCAGTTGCTTTAGCTATTTGTAATGCTAAGTATGGAGTTGCAATACCCCATGTAGCACTATTAGTTACTTTTGGATCTACTGCATTAATGAATTCAACAGTTTCGGCGATAGTTTTATTCATCTTCCAGTTTCCAATAATAATAGGTTTTCTCATTGTTACTTCTCCTTATTTTTCTTCAATTACGGCAATACCTGGAAGAACTTTACCTTCCATATATTCAAGTGACGCTCCACCACCTGTTGAAATATGACTTACTTTATCAGCATATCCTAATTTCATAACAGCAGCAGCAGAATCTCCACCACCAATAATTGTAGTAGCACCATCTAAATTAGCTAATACTTCACAAACACCTTCAGTACCTTTAGCAAATTCCGCTACTTCGAATACACCCATTGGTCCATTCCAGATTACTGTTTTAGCACCGACTAATTCTTTAGTAAATAATTCTAAAGTTTTTGGCCCAATATCTAATCCCATTTGTCCTTCAGGAATCTTATCCCAATCAACTACTGCCATTTGAGCCTGATCAACAACTCCATCAGCAGGGAATGTTGGATATGTTACTGTATCGATAGGTAAAATGATTTTACCCTTACCTTTTTCTAAGAATGATTTTGCATCCTCAATACGATCTGCTTCTAATAATGAAGTACCTACTCCAAATCCTTGAGCAGCTACGAATGTGTATGACATACCACCACCAATAATGATTTTATCAGCTACATTAATTAAGTTTTCAATAACCCCAATTTTATCAGATACTTTAGCTCCTCCTAAGATTGCTACTAAAGGTCTAACTGGATTATCAATAGCCCCACCAATGAATTTCAATTCTTTTTCAACTAAGAATCCAACTGCATTTGGTAAGTTCTTTGCAATTCCCTCAGTAGAAGCATGTGCTCTATGTACAGAACCAAATGCATCTTCAACAAATACATCACCAAGACTAGCCCAATATTTTCCTAACTCTGGATCATTTTTAGACTCTCCTGCTTCATATCTTGTATTTTGAACTAAAATTACTGAACCATCTGCTGCATTATTGACAGCATCTTCTAATTCTGCACCACGTGTTGTCGGTACGAATTGAACCGGTTTATTAAGTAATTCTGATAAACGAACAGCAGCACATGATAAATCATTTTTAATTTTATCTTCTTCAGTTTTAACTTTCCCTAAGTGAGAGAATAACACTAAAGTTTTAGCTCCTTGTTCTAATAAATAATTAATTGTTGGTAATGCTTGAACTATACGATTATCGTTAGTAATTACCCCATTCTTTCTAGGAATATTAAAGTCAACGCGTACTAAGACTTTTTTTCCGTTTACATCAATGTCTCTAATAGTTTTTTTAGCCATTTCTATGTCTCCTTTTCCACGTTAAAATTATAACATGTTACATCAAATAAGTAAATTAAGAAAGCCACCAAAGTCTTAGTATTTACCGATATTTTTTGATACTTTTCGCACCATAAAAATTGAATGCGATTACATGTAAAACAAATATAAATAGAAACTATAAAATATATTATTGATAATAAATACATCAATAATTTGTTATTCATTTTTACATAAAAAAGATAGCCAATAATGGCTATCAATTATCAATTATTAATAAACGATTAATCTTCTTCCTCTTCATCAGAATCTGCATCTTTCTCATCATCTTCAAAGAAAGAATCTTCACTATCATCATCTTCATCTACTTCTTCAACGTCAGCATAAATTTCATTCATATCAATATGAACATCCTCGAATTTATGTCTGCTTCTTAAATCCCACACGTTTTCTCCTAAAGTAATAAAACGCCCATCTAAAGTAATATTAGTATAGAATAATGATTTTAACTCTACACTTTCTTCATTTGTAAAGCCTTTGATCTCTCTAACTTCTTTCCAAAGTCTATCAAAATCTTGACTACTTTTCTTTTTAGTCATTAATTCAAATGCTACATCTGTCATCGAAATTTGTTTATAATCTATCATAATTATCTCCTTACATTTTTTCAGGTGCTGATACACCAATTAAGTTTAATGCATTTTTAAGCGTAATCTTTGTAGCTGCAACTAGTGCTAGGCGTTGACTACTTAATTCTATATTTGTAGAATCTACAACTTTACATTCATTATAGAAACTATGGAATAATTGTGCAACCTTTTGCACATAATTTACTATTTTATGTGGTAAACGAGCATCAGCGGCATCTACAACAACATTTTTAAACTCGTTAATATACTTTAGTAACTCAATTTCCTTTTCATGAGTTAATAGCTCATAATTACTTGCTAGTTCAATATTAGCTTCTTTTGCTAATCCTAAAATACTAGCCATACGAGCGTGTGCATATTGCACATAGTATACTGGATTTTCATTAGATTTACTTTCTGCCAAATCAAGGTCAAAGTCAAAGTGCGTATTCGCTGCCTTTGATACAAAGAAATAACGTACAGCATCAACACCAGTTTCATCAATAAGTGAGCGAATCGTAATAGCATTACCAGTACGTTTACTCATCTTAACTTCCTCACCATTACGAACTAACCTTACCATTTGGCAAATATCAACTTCAAGTTTATTTGCTTCATAACCAAGCGCTTGAATACTTGCTTTAAGCCTATTAATATAGCCATGGTGATCTGCACCAAGTATATCCACTAAATAATCATAACCTCTGTCTAGCTTATTTAAATGATAAGCAATATCAGGAACTAAATAAGTATATGTTCCATCTGTCTTAATTAAAACACGATCTTTATCATCATTGTAATCAGTCGATCTTAGCCATAGAGCTCCATCTGCTTCATAAGTATGTCCTAGCGATTTTAATTTATCCAATGTTGGAATAATCATATTATCTTCATATAAAGATGTTTCAGAAAACCAGACATCGAACTCAACACCAAAATCTTTTAATAACACTTTAATTTTTTCAAGTTCGTACTCTTTACCAGTTTCTCTGAAGTATTTATATGCCTCTTCATTATTTTGACCTTTATACTTATCACCGATGATTTCTCTAATCTGTACAGCGATATTCTTAATATCAGATCCATGGTAACCATCTTCTGGCATTTCCCAATCCAGCCCACATTCTTGATTATATCTAGCCATCAATGAATAAGCCAAATTCTTAATTTGATTCCCAGCATCATTAACATAGTATTCTCTTGTCACATCATAGCCAGCAGCCATCATGATTCTAGCCAATGAATCCCCGCCAGCTGCTCCACGAGCATGTCCTAAGTGTAAATCACCAGTTGGATTAGCTGATACGTATTCTATATCATACTTAATTCCCTTACCATGATTACTATGCCCATACTTATCTTGCTGTGCCAACACTTCTGTAATGATAGAAGCAATTGACGACTTATTAACAAAGAAATTTAAAAAACCCGGTCCAGCTATTTCTACTTTCTCAATTTTTCCTTCTTCTTTATTTAGATTCTCTACAATTGCTGTAGCGATTTCTCTAGGATTTCTTTTTAATACTTTTGTTAGTTGCATTGCAATATTACTACTATAATCACCATTACTACTATCTTTTGGTATTTCAATAACGATACTTTCTGTATCATAATCTTCACATAGTTTACTTATTACTAATGCATCTTTCAATACTTTCTTAAGAGTTGCTTCAATTTGATTAATACTCATAATTGCCTCCTTTACATTCGTACACCTCATAATATAATACTTATTTTGAAAAGTCTATATAAATAAATAAAAAATCTCTGTAAATAGAGATTTAAGAAACTAAATATTCTATATTAAGTACTGCGCGGCTAATAATCTCATCATTTTGCATTAATGAATACTCTAATGTCATAGTATTGTCAGTTACTTCATAACGTTCAATTTTGGTTTGAATAGTTAATGTTCCATAAGGCACATCATATTTATTCTCCATAATAGCATCTTTCTTAAACATTAACTTACTTCTACCATTCCTTAAAACAACAGATTGTTTACCATATTTTATTTCAATATTACTACCACGATACATAAATGAAATGTTTTCATATCCATCTGCTAATTTATAATCAGCCATTCCAATAGTCTCAACACTTACTTCTTCAGTATTATTTATAATAGTATTAGTATATTTTATCTGTCTTTGTATCATTTTTATCACCACGACAATTATATCACAAATTTTTGGTAAAACTAATATAGAGGTGAATTATATGCTTAAGAAAATAAATATTAATGAAATCAAAGCAAAAAAACTATTAAGATATGTATTATTATTTATTATGTTTATTTGCATCAGTTTGTTTAGTTTATATGGAATAGCATTTGCAATGGGTAAACCAAATATTGGCGAAAATAACTATATTGAACTTTATGATAATCAGTATCAATTATTTTATTCTTCAAACAATAAAAAACAAGGGTCTTATGTTGCCCTTGAAGATGTAAGTCCATATTTTATTGATAGCATTATTGCTGCTGAGGATAAATCGTTTTATAGTCACTATGGCTTTGATGTCCTTGGTATAGCTAGAGCAATGGGTAAAAATATAAAAGAAGGCAATCTTGGCAATGGGGCAAGTACTATAACACAGCAATATGCTCGTATCGTTTATTTATCTAACGATAAAACATGGTCGCGTAAACTTAAGGAAGCTTTCATTGCTGCCAGATTTGAAATGTACTTTACAAAAGATCAAATATTGGAGGGATATGTTAACACTATCTATTTTGGTCATGGTGTATATGGGATAGAAAATGCTGCAAAGTTTTTCTTTAATAAAAGTGCAAAGGAGTTAACACTATCAGAGGCTAGTATGCTAGCCGGCGTTCCAAATGCACCCAGCTACTTTTCACCATTAGTAGATTATGAAGCTGCCAGAAAACGTCAAGCATTCGTTATAGAAAGGTTATTTGAGGAAGACTATATTACTTCAGAACAAAAAACTGAACTGCTTAATACAGATGTCGTACTTGCTGATGAGAATAAACTGTATGAAAATACCTCTATGCTCTATTATAAGGATAGTGTTTATTATGAATTACAAAAACTTGGTTTTTCCACAAACGAATATTCTGGATCTGGTTTAAAAATCTATACTAACCTAGATA
This sequence comes from Coprobacillaceae bacterium, assembly GCA_031555175.1. GTDB lineage: Bacteria > Bacillota_I > Bacilli_A > Erysipelotrichales > Coprobacillaceae > JAVBUP01. Next base: position 4,016 of record JAVBUP010000004.1, on the reverse strand, counting down.
CAACATACCAGCAATATTTAAGTGAGTCTGCAACATCCGTTTTAAGTAAATATAATGAAAATATGCAGGTTTCTGGTGTACTTGTCCAACCATTTACAAGTAAAGTTTTAGCTATTATCGGTGGAAAAGATTATGTTAAAAGTGAATATAACAGAGCTATCTACAACGAAAGACAAATTGGTTCAACAGTAAAACCATTACTGTATTATCTAGCACTAGAGAATGGTTTTACACCAGTTACGAAATTTACTAGCGCTGCCACTAGTTTTAGATTAGAAGATGGCACAGTCTTCGCTCCTCACAATTTTGAATATAAATACGCTGATGATGAGATTACTTTAGTTAATGCTGTTGGCGTATCTGATAATATTTATGCTGTAAAAACACATTTATTTTTGGGAACGGAGCAACTATCTAATGCCCTAAGATTATTTGATGTCGGTGGTTCTGAGGCTAATGCATCATTAGCTCTAGGTACTGTTGCCACTTCAATTTTCCACCTAACTGATGTTTATAATACTTTTGCTAGTGAAGGAATCCATAATACTCCATATTTTATTGAAAGAATTGAAGATAACGAAGGTAATATCCTATATGAGCATAAACAAGAAAATGAGCAATTATTCGACCGCGATACTACCTTAGTTTTAAATCAAATGCTAACATCTACAATGGATAGTAACAATATTTCTTACACTGCCCCATCATTATTGTCCTTTATTACCGACTCTACTTTTGCTGCCAAAACTGGTTCGACTGACTGGGATAGCTTAGTTGTAGGTTACAACCCATACATTACTTGTGGCATTTGGGTTGGCTACGATGATAATTCACCAATTGAAAACTACCTTGAACGAAACACATCCAGGCATATCTGGCAACGAACACTAAATAAGATTCTCAGCGGTAGTCAAAATGTGTGGTACCAACCATCAGAAAATATTGTCTCTGTCACAATTGACCCCGTAACAGGAGAATATGATCCAAATGGTAGTATCTATTGGTTTAAAAATGAATAATGATTTGTTATAATTTATATTGGTGATATTGATGAATGCTAAAAGATTTAAGACAATTGATGAAATAATAGATACTTTAGAAAGAAAAGGCGTTATTGTCGAAGATAAGGAATATGCAAGGAAATTTTTATCTGAAAACAACTATCATTTCGTAACTAACTATCGTAATACTTTTAAGGATAATACTGGTCGTTATCTAAATGGTACAACTTTTAGAGATATAAGTAACTTATACTTGTTTGATAGAAAACTAAGAATGTTATTCTTTGAGATATTATTAGAAATTGAACAAAAAATAAAGACTAATGTTATGTACTATATTAGTTATACTTATGGTTTTGAAGAACAGCAATATACAACAGCTAAGAACTTTGATCAGTTAAATCCTAAACTAAAAACAACGTTACATACTGTTAATTTGCAACTTGATCGCAATGGTAGAAATAACCGTGAAGTCCAAAACAGTATCGCCATTTATGGTTTTATTCCACTATGGATTGGAATAAAAATATTCACTTTTGGTTTAGTACAAGATTTAATATCAGTTATGAAAAATAAAGATCAAAGAAATCTATGTCAATTGATAGTGCCTAACAAAGACTTTGAAAAAGTCATCACCGATATTGATTATTTAGTTCATATTAGAAACATGTGTGCACACGATGAAGAACTGTATAACATTAACTTTAATAATCATAAGCTAAATTCAATAATAGAAATTATTGAAGATTATGTAGATGAAGAGCGATTTAATGATTTTATAAGGCAAATCAATCATTACATTTATTATTTTACAAAAAATTCTCATCATTTATCTAAGCAACATCTTCTAAATGTAATGAATATAGATTTTAATAGTTATTAATAAATTGAAAATCAACAAGAAAAGTCGGATTATTAAATCCGACTTATATTATTTCTTATTTATTCCATCTTCAACTTGTTGTTTAGTTAACCCTAAGTGTTTTTCAATTGCTTTAATTGCTCTATCTCTATCTTTATTTTCTAATGCATTAACAATCTCTAAATGTTCTTCAAGTGATGTCTCTGGTCTTGTATCATTAGCTAAAGTTTTTACGCTCGATACAGAGATAAAATGATATACTTCTAATAGCAACTGTTCAATATGATATGAATTGGCTGCCTGATAAATTGCTTCATGGAATTGCAGGTTTAACTCACCAATTTTTTCCTTATTATTTCTTTTAGTATAAAATTCCATTAAATCATGTAAATCTTTCAATTCTTCTAACTGGGCTGGTGTAATTCTCTCAATAGCTTTTTCTATTGCCAGTCTTTCTAGTAATACGCGCGCTTCTAGTATATCAACTATCTCTTGATCACTAAATCCTCTAACTGTTACACCTTTATTAGGTACTGATTGAACCAATCCTTCTAACTCTAATTGCTTTAACGCTTCTCTAACTGGCGTTCGACTTACTTTTAATTTTTTAGCCAGGTCTTGCTCGGTCAACTTCTCTCCATCTTTGTACTCGCCCTCTAAAATCTTTACTCTTATTAGTTCAAAGATTTTTTGACCTAAGGACCCATACTCGGTTTTGTCTTTCAACGATCTTGTTCTCATAATTCTCCTTTTATTGCATACATTGTATACATGTATATTTCCATACATATTATGCCTTATTTCAAAGAATTTAGCAACCCTAATGATTAAAAATAATAAGAACTTTTTATAATTTATTCGAAATAAAAAAAGATACTCATTTTATGAGTATCCTAAGAGTTTATTAACTATTTCCCTAATTCAGAGAAGTATTTAATTGTTCTAACCATTTGACTAGTATATGAATTTTCGTTATCATACCAAGCAACAACTTTAACTAATTGCTTGTCTCCAACAGTCATAACAGATGTTTGAGTTGCATCGAATAATGAACCATAAGTAATACCTACGATATCAGATGATACAATTTCATCAACATTATATCCATATGATTCATTAGCTGCTGCCTTCATAGCTGCATTAATTTCATCTTTAGTTACTGGTTTGCTTAATACGCAAGTTAATTCAGTTACTGAACCAGTACATACAGGAACACGTTGAGCCGCTCCACTTAATTTTCCATTTAATTCAGGAATTACTAAACCAATAGCTTTAGCTGCTCCTGTAGAGTTAGGAACGATGTTTTGAGCTGCTGCTCTACCACGTCTTAAATCTCCTTTTCCATGAGGACCATCTAATGTATTTTGGTCATTAGTGTAAGCATGAATAGTAGTCATGATCCCTAATTCAATTCCGAAGTTATCTTGTAATACTTTAGCCATTGGAGCTAAGCAGTTTGTTGTACAAGAAGCTGCAGAAATGATTGTTTCTGAACCATCTAAGATATCATGGTTAACATTGTATACTACTGTTTTAAGATCTCCAGTTGCTGGTGCAGAAATAACAACTTTTCTTGCTCCTGCATCAATGTGAGCTTGAGCTTTTTCAGCTGAAGTGAAGAATCCTGTACATTCTAATACTACGTCTACTTTTAATTCACCCCAAGGTAAATCAGCTGGATTTCTTTCAGCTGTAACTTTGATTTCTTTTCCATCAACGATGATTGAAGTATCAGTTGAAGAGATATCATGATTGTATCTTCCTTGAGCTGTATCATATTTTAATAAATGAGCTAAAGTTGAAGGTTTAGTTAAATCGTTAATTCCTACAATTTCATACCCATCTGCATCAAACATTTGTCTGAATGCTAAACGTCCAATACGTCCAAATCCATTAATTGCTACTTTTACTGTCATTTTGAAAATTCCTCCTATATGATTGTTTTTTAGCATATATATTATAGCACTATTTTGACTATTAAATCAATAAAAGAATAAAAGATACTTAGCATATGTTGTAAGTTTACAATAGATGTGAAACAAAAATTAAATATAAACAAAAAGTGATCCAAGTACTATAATTAGTTTACCACAACAATCATAGAAAGGACTTGAATCACCATGATTATTATAAACGATAACCCAACTATAAAT
>JAVBUP010000049.1:0-26011 GCA_031555175.1 Coprobacillaceae bacterium | reverse complement strand
CTTTATCCTTTCGAATCCAGATAAAGAATTCATTTTGAAGTAAAGAATAAACTTTTTAAAACTAAGATAAATTAGTTCTTTTTGTCATGCAATAAATATTTCTCATTTATCACTTGACTTCCTCATAGTTGGTCTCCTTTAATATCCAAATACTTTAACTGCTTCTTTCATTTTTGCAATTATATTTACTGCAAATGGGCAATTACTCATACAAGCTCCACATTCAATACATTCACTGGCATGATGTTGTAAGGCTTTATAGTGCTCCCTAACAGTCTCCGGAACTTCTCCTTGAGCTTTACACAAATCAGTAAATTTATTTACATCAGCAACACTAATTCCAACAGTACATGGTGCACAATGGCCACAGTATACACACTTACCTTTAAATGTATGATTTGGGACATTAGATAAGACATTTGAAAAATCTTTTTCAGCATTAGTTGCACTAATATAATGCATTGTATCATCTATCTCTTGGATTGTTTTGCACCCAGCCATGACTGAATCAACACCTGGTCTTGTTAGACAATAATGAATACATTGACTTGCTGTTAACGCAACTTTAAATGGCGACATTTTTTCATCAAGTAAATCGCCTCCACCAAAGGCTTTCATTACATCAATACCAACATTTTCTCTTTCGCATAGTTCGTAGAACTCTTGTCGAATTGGATCAATATTGAATAATGGTTTTTCATAACTCTTATCATCCCATAAATCTAATACATTCTCCGTAGGAGGTAACATGTCATAGCAAGGATTGATTGAAAACAAGATTACATCAATTAATCCAGTTTTAACAGCTTCAATTCCCACAAGAGGATTATGGGTACTAATTCCTAAATGCTTGACAATCCCTTTTGACTTTAACTTTTTAGCATACTCAATGATTTCACCTTTAAAGACTATATCAAAGTCTTTCATATCATCTACATAATGAATCATACCAATATCTATATAATCAGTCTGCAGTCTTGTTAGTAAATCTTCAAATCCTAATTTAACTTTCTTTAGGTCTCTTGTCCTAACATATTGACCATTTTCAAAATAACTACATAAATGCCCTTGAATTATCCATTCAGCTCTCATATCCTTAATGGCATTTCCTAACACTGACCTGCCACTTGGATCAGGAGAAAAGAAATCAATAAAGTTTATTCCGGACTTATGAGCCTTATCAATAAACTCCACAACTTCTTCATTGCTTTTATGCATGAAACCTTCACAACCTAAACCAATAACACTCACATCAAAATTCGTTCTCCCAAGTTTTCTATACTTCGTATAAATCCCCCCCTTGCTATATATACTATAACCTTGAAGTTAACTCTAGAGTCAAGCGTTTTTCAAAATAATTTTTATTTAATAAAAGTTAATATATAGATAACCCTTTGTAGAATTGCATTATGTACTAAAATAAAAAACCTCCCTGGAGGTTTTTTAGCTATTTAGGTAAATCTACCATTGTTTTAATATGTTTACCAACAACCATTAGTTTATTGGTATCGGGGAATGTGACTAAATCTATATTACTTACTTTAACATCATAATCTATAAATACTAATTTTTCAGTGGTTGAAGTATTACTTAAAACATGAGCACCTTTTTCTCCTGTTGGAAAACAACAGATGTCTCCAGCTTTTACATTTTTCACTCCTTCATGAGTACGAAGTTCCCCTTCTCCACTTACAATATAGAATACTTCTTCGCTTTGATCATGATAATGATATCCAAAGGCATGATTTCCAACTGGAACTTCTATAAATGCCACACTAAATGTATCGACATCATCACCACTTACTACTCCTTTGATTGTAAAAGTGTTTCCATCTCTTTCAATTACTTTTTCAACTATATCATCCTTATTTACTATAATTAAATTTTTCATGATAACTTCCTCCTCTTATAGTACTATTCTACTGCTATATCATAATTAGTAAAGTACGCACTTTGAAGTAGTATAGTTACTTTAGAGTAACTATCAACTACTTAACATTAAAGTTGTCTTTAATCTTTTCTTGACAAATACAACCATTAAACTTATGATTGAAACAAGGAATGGTGATATATATGGGATATACAATTAGTGAAGTATCAAAGAGAACTGGGTTATCGACATCTACAATCCGTTATTATGATAAAGAAGGATTAATTCCTTTCATAGAAAGGAAAGACTCATCATATCGAGTTTTTCATGAAGATGATTTAGCTATGCTTGAAATTATAGAATGCTTAAAGAAAACTGGAATGTCAATTAAAGACATTAAACAATATTCAGAATGGATTAAAAAAGGCGATGATTCATTACATGAAAGATATGAAATGTTTTTAGATCGAAAAAAAGCAGTCGAAGCACAAATAGCTGAATTAAATGATTCAATTAGAGTAATTAATCGAAAAATTAGTTATTACGAGAAGGCGATTGAAGCCGGAACTGAAAAAATACATTACCAACATAATGATTAGGATTGGAGATAAAAATATGATTAATTTAGGAACAAAATACTTGGAATCAGAAAGATTAATATATCGCAAGTTAGAAATTAGTGATTTTGATGAATTTTATAGACTTCTACAAAACGACAAACGTGTTATAAAGTACTTTATTATGCAATATCAAGATAATAAAGAGAAAGCACTTGAAGCATTCATGAAATTGACTTCTCAATATGAAGATGAAAGGTGTTATCGTTGGGCAATATGTGACAGGAATAACAATTTCATAGGTTTAGTACTGTGCTGTGGTTTAAATGATATGTTTCATAGTGCAGAACTAGGATATTGCTTGGGCCACGAATATTGGGGTAATGGCTATGCTACTGAAGCACTAGAAAGAATTATTAAGTTTTTCTTTGAAGAAGTCGGAGTTAATAGAATAACTGCTGAACATATTGATGAGAATCCTGCTTCTGGTAGGGTCATGCAAAAAGCTGGTATGATTTACGAGACTGTTGCCAAAGAAGAAATATATTATAATGATAAATACTATGATAGCGTACATTACCGAATACTAAAATCCGAATATGAAAACAATAAAACTGGCAAGTAGCCAGTTTTATTTTGGATTTACATGTATCATACAATGCTTAATGTTTGTAAATGAATCTTCTACATCATCATGTACTTCGTGAGCAATATCATGGGCTTGTTGCAAAGATAGATTACCATCTACTACCAACTCTACTTCAACATATATCTTATCACCAAATAAACGTGTTTTCAGAACATCAATGCTTTCAACCTGATCATGACTCAATATAATTTCTTTTATCCTAGAAGATGTCTCATCGTCGCAGGCATGGTCTGTCATTTTATTAATTGCCTCATTAAAAATATCAAGAGCAGCTTTAATTATTAATAATGAAATTATTAAGCAAGCCAAACTATCTAAAATTGGATACCCTAATCTTGCTCCCAGTACACCTATAAAACTCCCAATTGAAGAAAATGCATCAGAGCGATGATGCCAAGCATCAGCTCTTAGAGCACTGGAATTAATTTTTACCGCCGCATTAATTGTATACCAATACATTCCCTCTTTAGCAATAATTGAAGTTATTGCTGCTATTAATGCAATCATCCCAGGAAGAGCAAATGATGTATAATCACCACTAATAATCGCCTCTACTCCACCCAATCCTATAGCTAAACCAGTTAATCCTAACATCACTGATAAAATAATTGCTGCGACGCATTCAAATCTTTCATGACCATAGGGGTGCTCTTTATCAGCTTTTTTATTAGCCATTTTTACACCTATTATAACTATAAATGTGCTCAACACATCCGATAAAGTATGAATAGCATCAGACAACATCGCTGATGATTTTCCAAATATTCCAGCACCTAATTTGAATATCGCTAATATCGTATTCAAAATAATCGTGCCTTTTGATACTTTAATTGCTACTTTTTCATTTTCCATTTTTAGCCTCCACTTTTTATTCACTCTTTGTGCTAAATAAAATAAAAGCACATCATAGGAAAGATGTTTGTCTGTCCCACAGATGTGCTCAGCAGTCTGTTGCCTAATGGCCCGGCTCCAAGTTAATGGCCTGTTCAGTTTGTACTATCATGTACTTGTAATCAAGTAGTAAAGTGCAAAGAGTAAGTATATTCTATCATATTCATAATTCTTGTCAATGTTACATGTAATAAAAAGTGAAGCTTATTAGCCGCACTTTTAGTATTATTCATATGAAATTGGTGTTATATGTCTCATTAAGCAATCAATTAAATGTTGTTTAGTAAATGGTTTTCCTAAATAATCATTCATACCAGATTCTAGATAATGTTCAATATCTGAATTCATTACATTCGCAGTTAAGGCAATAATTGGTGTCTTGCACCCATTCTCTCTTAATAATGTTGTTGCTTCAATTCCATCCATGACTGGCATATGAATATCCATGAAAATCACAGCAAAGTCGTTATTATCTAGCATTCTTTTTTGTATTAATTCTACAGCTAGTTTACCATTTTCTACAACTGTAGTATTGATACCTAAACGCATTAAATGTTCACAAATAACTAATTGATTCATTGCATTATCTTCACATATTAGTGCTTCAGCATTAAACACAGGTGTCATTGCCAATTGATTCTTGCGATTATTTTCTATTGCTTCAGTTGTTTCAAATATTAGCTCAAAACTGAAAATACTACCTAAATCTATTTGGCTTACTACTTCAAGTTTACCACCCATTAACTCAACCAATTCTTTAGATATTGGCAATCCAAGTCCTGTTCCACCATATTTTCTTGTCGTAGAACTATCTGCTTGCATGAATGGATCAAACACCTTATCTAGCTGCTCCTCACTCATCCCTATCCCATTATCCTTTACTTCAAACAATACTTTCATTTTCCTGTCATCAAGCATTTTACCAATGGCAGTCATCTTAACAGTTCCCCAATCAGTGAATTTAATTGAGTTAGACAATAAGTTTAATAATATTTGACGTAGTTTTGCTGCATCTCCAACTAATAATTTATTATCCGGAATATCGCACTTAAACAGCAATACTAAGTTTTTATCTTGGGCTCTATTTGAATTAATTACTTCACAAGCCTCAAATACTTCTTGTAGATCAAATGGTTCGCTTTCAACTTCCATTTTACCAGATTCAACTTTTGAGATATCAAGTATACCATTGATAATTGTCAACAAACTATCCCCACTTGTTTTAATCTTTTCAAAGTAATCCCTAGTCTTTGGCGTTGTCGCTTCATCCAAGCCGAGCTCAGCAAAACCAATTACACCATTTAACGGTGTTCTAATTTCATGTGACATATTAGCTAAGAATGTAGTTTTCATTTCAGAAGCATCACGAGCATCTTGATATGCCTTTTGAATTCTATTCTCTGTGGCGATTCTTTCCGTTAAGTCCACCACAACTGTGATAAATGAATCATTATGTGGTGAATAACAATTTACTTCTAGATAGCGATTTAGTGGTTCAATATTTCTAATTAATTTACGTTGAGCACCATTAGACGCTACATCAACTAATGTATCATAATATTCTCGTTCTCTTTCACTATAAACATCAAAAAATGATTTACCAGTAATATTAGCGGATGATAAAGTATCATATCTTTCATATGCTTGGTTTACTAAATCAAACACAAGATCAACTACATTACCGTCGTCATCTCTAATAATATGTCCCATACTAAGTCCAGAGCTTAATGATGAGAATAACATTGTCAAATCGGTTTTATGTCTTTCTAAAGCTTGTTGCGCTTCAATAGTTTCACTTCTATCTGTAAATAGAACAGCTACATGATTCTCAAATGGAGAGAATAAGGAAATGGAAGCTTGTGACTTAGCTAAACTCGAATATATATCCATGTTTTTTGATACTCCTGTCTTAGCAACAGTCAACAAGTCAAATACATGGGATGAATCTCCCTTAGTAAACTCTGTAAACAGCATTCCTTCTATGTTTTGCTCTGCCATTCCTAACAAACTTAAGTATGAGGCATTATGCATAATTAATTGTAAATCATTGCCGTCATCAGTTAATTTATATAAAGCTACTCCAGTATCCATAATGGCAAATAGATTATTAATCATCTTCTCTGCTTCATTGCTTCGCCTTTCAAACTCCTTAGATTGGGTGATATCTTGGATAATAGATACTAAACTAACTATTTCGCCAGATTCATTATAGAAAGGTGAATAACTGCAAGCACAGATAATACTAGTCCCATCTTTTTTGACCATATCTCTTTCTAGGTGATTAATAATTTCTCCATTGTTAGTACGATATTGGATATCATGAGACAGTAATATTTCTTTTTCAGTCACTGCAAATTCAAAGCGACTACCCATTACTTCTGAAGCATCATAACCAAATATTTTCGAAGCACCAGCACTATATTCCATTACAATTCCTGAGCGATTACGGATAATAACACCAACATGTGATTGGTCAACAACACTAGCAAATAACTTCATACGCTCCTGCGCTTTATATTTTTCTGTATTGTCATTAAAAACAATAACTGATCCAAGTAATGTTCCATCATCATCACGCACTGGTGATGTATTAAAAGAACAAATAACTTGACTTCCATTTTTATGACGCTTAATATTGGCATCACCACCACCACTTAACCCATTTATTAATAACTCATCAACATAATTATCTTGCGTATCATATAACTCTGGATATGAAAAGAAACTTTGTTTATTTCCTATAATTTCATCTGCCGTATATCCCAAGATATTTTCAGCACCTTTATTCCATGAGACAACACGTTGATCGTTATCTAAAATCAAAACACCAGAATTAGTAATCATCTCTATTGCATCAAGATTACGCAACTGATTTTTTGTCTTCTTTTCATCAGTTATATCATAGAAAATAGATATATAGCCAGTGACAATGCCATCAGTATTAAATGTTGGCATTACTGATAAAGAAACAGTCAAAAGTTTCCCATTCTTATGATGCCTCTTCGTTTCAAAAGCAATAATTGGTTGCCCGGCTTTTACCATGTTAAGATCATGGTCATTGAGAATTTTTTTACTGTCTCCCTTTACCATTCCAATATTAATATTTCCTAAAGCTTCTTCCTTGCTATATCCTAAAATAGATGCTGCTCCTCTATTCCACTCTACTATATGATCACTAATATCGTGCACAACTACACCAACACTTGATACACTCAAAGCAGCTTCTAAGCGGCTCTCTAAAATTGTATCTTTTTCTGCATTTGTCCGCCAAGACATAATTATCCCATCGTGGTGCTTTGCAATCATCATGCGTGCAGAATGATATGGTTCACCAGTGTTTATAACATTGCAAAAAACGTTAAAGTATTTTTTTCTTTGTCCTATTGTTATTCTTTTTAATAAATATGGATCACGATATGTTTGATCCATATTGTTTCCATAAATATCATATTGATCTGTTACCAGAAAATCTGATATTTTTCCATTATCGTCAAAAACAGTTTTCGCAACGATTACCATTCCTTCAGAAAACGACATTTCTGGATCTACTTGGATTTTCGCCATAAAAGCACCTCCCATATATCATTATTTCCACTTATTGTACCAATTTTAGCTGATAAAAGCTACAAATTTGACGTATTATGTCAAAAAAGCGAGTGTTTTACACCCGCAATTATTATACGATATTAGCCATATATCATACCACTTCTAGCCTATAACTAGAAACGTTCTTATAATCTAAAGGTATAGAAATACTAATTAATAGGTATTAAATATTTTAGTAGGCAATCAACAAGCTGTTGTCTATTAAATGGTTTAGCCACATGATCATTCATCCCAGCTTTTAAATATACTGCAATATCCGCGGCAAGCACATTAGCTGTTAGCGCGATAATTGGTGTTTGACACCCCAATTCTCTAATTAGTGATGTTGCTTCTATTCCATCCATTATTGGCATATGAATGTCCATAAAAATCAAGTCAACGTTATCTTTTCCAAAGCCGTTTTCAATATAATCAACAGCTGCCCTACCATTATCCACAATAACTGGATTAATACCAAATTTATAGAGAATTTCTTTTATAACTTCTTGATTTAATTCATTATCTTCGCAAACTAGCACTTTTGCGTTAAACTTTAGTAAATTACTTGCGCTAAACGCCGCAGATTTTTCAATATTTTCTCCAATCTTAAAATCAATATCAAAACTAAAGATACTACCAAAATCTAAACGACTTACTAATTCTAATTCTCCACCTAACATTTCGATTAGCTTCTTACTTATAGGTAATCCTAATCCTGTCCCACCATACTTCCTAGTTGTTGAACTATCCGCTTGCACGAAGGGATCAAAAACTCGTTTAATTTGTTCTTCACTCATTCCGATCCCATTATCCTTAACTTCAAAATGAATCCGGATGCTAGAGTTATCGATCATTTTTCCTAGAGCAGATATCTTAATTACTCCCCATTCAGTAAACTTGATCGCATTAGATAACAAGTTTAGCAATATTTGCTTTAGCTTTGTTACATCACCTAATAATACGACATCTTCTGGTATATCCGATTCTACCAAAAAAGTAATATTCTTTTCTTCTGCCTTATGCCCATTAATAATTTTGCAAGTCTCCAATAAGTCACTCATTATGAACGGAACAGATTCAATTTCCATCTTACCTGACTCGATCTTAGATATATCTAGTATGCCTGTAATAATACTTAATAGACTATCAGCACTAATCTTAATTTTCTCGAAATATTCTTTTGCCTTAATTGGATTATCTTCTTCAACTCCTAATTCTGCAAACCCAATTACTCCATTAAGAGGAGTTCTGATTTCATGAGACATTGTCGCAATGAACGTAGACTTCATTTCTGATGCATCTCGGGCATCTTGATATGCTTTCTTAGTCCTGTTTTCCATTTCTATACGATCAGTTAAATCATTAACAATAGTTACAAATGAATCTTGATGTGTTGAATAACATGACACCTCTAATATCCGATTTAATGAACTAATATCACGATAAATTACTTTATGAGTCCCATTACTTGCAACGTCGACTAAAGTGTTATAGTAGTTCATTTCCTGTGATGCATAGACTTCACTGAAAGTCTTGCCGCTTATAAAGTTTGTCAGCCCATCGTAACGCTCATATGTTTGATTGACAAGATCAAAAACAATGTCAACAATTTCTCCTTCATCATTTCTGATTACATGCCCCATACTTAATCCCGTGTTCAAAGATGAGAATAAAACATTTAAATCATTTCTATGCCTCTCAACTGCTTCCTTAGCATCTGCCACTTCAGAACGGTCAGCATAAAACAGTGCCACATGAGATTCAAATGGAGAGAAAAGTGATATTGACATTTGTCGCTTCGCTAGATTTGAGTAAATATCTAAGTTCTTTCCTTTTCCAGATTTCGCAACATTGATTAAATCATATACATATCTCGAGTCTCCTTTAGTATACGTAGTAAAACGTTTACCAACTAAATCGACATTCATGTCATAACCAATTAGTTTTTTATATGAGACGTTATGCATAATCATTTCTAAATCTTTTTCATCAGGAGTTAGCTTATATAATGCTACACCAATTTCCATGTTTTCAAATAATGTTTTAACCATACTTTCAGCATGTTCTGTTCGCTTATCTTTTTCCTTCGCCTCAGTAATATCTTGAATTATCGATACTAAATTGATTAAATTGTTGTTTTCATCAAAAAATGGTGAATAACTGCAACCACAAACAATTTTAGTACCATCTTTTCTAACAAAATTTCTTTCAACATAAGTAACTTTTTGCCCATTACTTGTTTTTACCTGCACATCATCCGAAAGTTTCATTTCTTCCTGATTCCCACCAGAGAATTCAAATCGTTTACCTACAACTTCATTTGGGTGATATCCAAAAATACGCGATGCACTCTCATTTATCTCTGTAACTATTCCATTACGATCACGAATAACTATTCCAACTTGTGTTTGGTCAATAACATTCATAAACATATTTATTCTTTTTTGTGCTTCATACTTATCAGTCACATCATTAAATACAATTACTGAACCAAAATGTTTCCCATCTTTACCTACAACAGGAGATGTAGTAAATGAGCAAACAATTGGTTCTCCATTTTTATGTCTTTTTATGACATCATCCATGCCACCAGTTTCACCATTCTTTAATAATGATTCTATATAAAGATCTTGGCGATCAAATAACTCTGGAAACGAATATACATCTTCCTTCTTACCAATGACTTCTTGAGGGGTATAACCTAAAATTAGTTCCGCTCCTTTATTCCATGATAAAATTCTTTGATTATCATCTAGAAAAAGTATTCCAGCATTTGTAATCGGTTCTATTGAATCCAAGTTTAATGATTTTTTCTCTGAATCAACGATACTTGTTATATCATAAAATACTGACAAATACCCATTGACTTCCCCATTTACATCAGAAATAGGTGTAACTGAAACAGATAGTATTTTATCAGTACCATTCTTATGAGTCTTATGCACTTCTAATGATAGGAATGATTCTCCATTTTTTACGCCCGCTATTATATCGGCACCTAAGAATTTAGCATTCTCATCTATCACGCCACCTACATCAAAGTATCCAAGAACTTCTCCTTTATCAAACCCAAGAATGGCTATCGCTCCACTGCTCCAATCAACAATATGATCATTAATATCATGAACTGCCATTCCAATATTTGATATACGTAAGGCTGCATCTAATCTACTTTCAATTGTTGCTTCCTTATTCGTAGCAGTTCTCCAACTAATGATAATTCCATCTTCAAACTTAGTACACATCATTCTTTGACTATAATATGAAACTCCTGTTTTCACAACATCAAAAACAATTTTCTCATATTGTTGCCTTAACTCAGGGTATACCCTTTCAAATAGGTAAGGGCTACGGTTGCTTTGATCAACTGGATTGCCATATAAATCGTATTGACCAACTACTTTAAAATCAATGATGTGTCCACTATCATCATAATGCGATCTAGCAATTAAAACCATTCCATCGACGACAATTAATTCTGGATCCACTTGTAATCTATCCATAACTACACCTCCATTTTTATAATACATTTTACCATGATTAATATAAAAATAGTATTTTTTTCAGATAAAAATGTAAAAAAAGATTCATTAAATGAACCTTCTTTCATTATTTATTATTCTCTATTTAATCCGTTACTTTCAATAACTTTTTTATACCAATAGAATGAATCTTTCTTAAAACGATTTAGTGTTCCATTACCTTCATCATCTCTATCAACATAAATCATACCATAACGTTTTCTCATTTCACCTGTACCAGCTGAAATCAAGTCAATGCATCCCCATGGAGTATAACCAATCAAATTAACTCCATCAGCTATTACTTCCTCCATAGCTATAACATGATCTCTCATATAATCAATACGATATGAATCATGTATTGAACCATCAGACTCTTGTACATCAATAGCGCCAAGTCCATTTTCTGCAATAATCATTGGAATTCCATATCTTCCATATAATTCATGTAAGAATACTCTAAGTCCTGTCGCATCAATTGCCCAGCCCCAATCAGAATATTTTAAGTGAGGATTTTTAGCACCCATTGAGAAGTTACCAGAAGCCTTGTCAGTTACAGTTTGCGCAGTAACAACTCCACTTGAGTAATATGAGAATGTACACATATCTACTTTCCCTTCTCTCAAGTCTTTTTTATCTTCTTCAGATATTTCAAATGACACATTATATTTGTCCCATAGTTTTTGCGCAAAGAAAGGATATTCTCCTCTACACATTACATCTCCACAATAGTACATCATGTGCTCCATATTTTGTTGGTTTAATAATACATCTTCAGGAGATGAAGTAAGTGGATATGTACATTGTCCAAGTAGCATACATCCTACCATATTATTTGGATTAATTTCATGAGCAATCTTTACTGTTCTAGCCGATGCTACAAATTCATTATGAAGTTGTTTGTAAACACTACCTGCAACTTTAGAAATAGCATCTTCTGGTAAGAACTTAAAGAAGAAAATCAAATGATTGATTTCATTGAATGTTAACCAGTATTTAACTAAATCCTTATATTCTGTCATCACAGTTCTCGCATACTTTGTGAAAAACTCAATTAACTCTCTGTTTTCCCATCCTCCATAGTTTTCTTCTAAGTATAGTGGAGTATCAAAGTGATGTAACGTTACTAAAGGCTCAATGCTATATTTCTTACATGTTTCAAATACTTTGCGATAATGATCTAAACCAGCTTTGTTAGGTTCTTTTTCATCACCTCTTGGAAAAATTCTTGACCAAGCAATACTCATTCTATACGTTTTAAATCCCATTTCTGCAAATAACGCTATATCTTCCACATAGCGATTGTAATGATCAATTGCTGTTCTATTTGGGTAATATGCTCCATCTAAAGTAATACATTTACCACCCTTTGGTGCAGGTAACATGCTCACTTGTGTTACAATACTTCCATCCTCTAATTGATAACTTACTTGCCTTGGTGTTGTATGTGATCCATTTGTTGTAAAGTCAGTTTTTACTTGCCCCTTACCATCTTGATCCCAAGCACCTTCACATTGGTTTGCAGCAGTAGCTCCTCCCCATAAAAACCCTTTTGGAAATCCTTTTGCCATATTTTAAAGCCTCCTTGTCTAAAGTATAACATATATCAATAATTCTGTAATTACAAAACTTGAAAGTGTTTTCAAATTATAAAAACAAACTATTTAATTAAGACAGAAATGAGTAATTATGTTAGAATGAACCAAATGGAGGTTTTTTATATGACAAAAAAAATAGTATTTATTGATGTAGATGGGACATTATGCAACAACGAAGGTGATGTACCTGCTTCCGCAAAAAAAGCTGTGATAGAAGCAAGAAAGAATGGCCATCTTCTATATTTATGTACCGGGAGATCTAAAGCGGAAATATATGATTTTATTTGGGAAATTGGCTTTGATGGTGTTATTGGAGCTGGTGGTGGATATGTGCAAATCGGTGATGACATGTTATTCCATAAGAAAGTCGCTGATAAAGATGTTAGGCATTTAGTTGATTTCTTCAATGAGCATGGCGTAGATTTTTACCTAGAAAGCAACGGTGGTTTGTATTCGTCAAAGAATTTAGTTAATCACCTACATCATATCTTATATGGTGATATTGATAATGATCCAATTGCAAAAGAAAAATCATTACAACCAAATCATTTTATCGATAATATGACTCATGGAGAAGCAAACCTTTATAAGAATGATGTAAATAAGGCATGTTTTATTGAGTGTAAAGATATTCCATTTGAGGTAATTAAGAAAGAATTTGAAAATGAGTTTGATGTTATTCAATGTACTGTTCCTGCTTTTGGTGAAGATTCTGGAGAGTTAATGGTTCCAGGAGTTAGCAAATCAAATGCGATTAAAGCATTGTTAGATCATTTAGGTATGTCACAAGAAGATACCCTAGCGATTGGTGATGGGATGAATGATGTTGATATGTTAGAATTCTGTCATATAGGAATTGCAATGGGTAACGCTAAACAAGGCTTAAAAGATATTGCTGATTATATTACTGATAGTCATGATGATAATGGAATTTATAATGCCTTCAAAAAATACGGATTAATCTAAATGAAAATAATTCTTGTTCGTCACGGTGAATCAGAATTTAATGCTCTAACAAAAGCAAATTCACTAGAAAAAAAGTATTGTGGCCAATATGATACACCATTATCAATATTAGGGAGAAGTGATGCACTAAAGCTCAAAAATAATATACATATCAAAGGACTTGATATAATTTATTCTTCAGATTTATCTAGAGCGACAGAAACCGCTTATTTAGCTACAGGTACAACTGATATTATTGCAACACCTTTACTCAGAGAAAGATCTTTAGGTGATTTTGAGGGACTTATTGAATCTGAAGTACCACTTTTATACAAAGATTTCTTTAGAGATGATAATAAGGATTTCAGAAATAGTTTCATAAATCATGCTCCAAATGGTGAGAATTACATAGATGTGTGCGGACGCTGTTTGAAATTTCTAGATAATCTAGATTTAACTAAGAATATAACAGTTGGAATATTTGCTCATAACTGCACAATACGATGCATGATCCATGTACTTACCTCATGTACTGAGCAAGAAACATTAAATAGAGATATAAAAAATACTACTCCAATTATATTAACTGGAAGTAGTATTGGAGAATTTAATATTGTATAGAAAAAACTTTCAAAAAATTGAAAGTTTTTATTTATAATACAAGCAAGATTCCTTTTTACAACTAGAATTATAGTTGGAGAAAGCACATGCTATCTTAGCATCATATATAACATTTATATTATATTTTTCGTTTAATACATTAATGGCTGTCTGTAATGATAAGTAGCTATCACGTTTACAACACCTTGGCCCACCATGTTTGGCAATTAATGCCAGCGATTCACTTGTAACCATCATAACATCTCTCCACGATTCTTCACTAAGAGGCTTATTATCAGTTAATATACTAAAGAAAATACCAACCCCTAATCCTGCCCCACAAGCTCCAAAATTAGCACAAAATGCTCCTGGTACAATATTTGCTCGCTCTAAAGCAATTATCAATTGCTTATCTAATAGTACTTTATCACGATCTATATGATTATGAAATATAGTTAGTAATACAGCCGGTATAATGAAATGATGAATTGGTCCATGCATAGGTACGCCATCAATTCGCACTATTTGATTATATAATTCAAATGGATCCAACCCATCATCATTTAAACAATACCTAATTATTTCATCTGTTAAGTCTTTTTGACTCTTTACTGTCAATCTTGCCATTTTATTTCTCCATATCGATTTATCAGATAGTAATTCTTTACAAGCAACTAGTCTATTATCAAATAACAAACCTTGCAGTTTAGTGAATTAATGAATCTATAAATTACATTTCATAGGAATAAACCTTATTCCATTTACAACTTGTTCATCATCTAAATCTCTAAATCCAAAGCTATGATATACTTCTTTTGCATATGGTGAAGAATTAACAGTTATCTCACTATAGTTACCCATTTCATAGTAATCTAGTACTTGCCTAAATAAAGAGCGAGCAATACCTCGACGGTGATAACCACTGTCAACAAACATTAATGAAATATGACAAACTGGTCGAACTGCAATTATACCCACCACTTTATCACCATCATAACTAGCCCATATTTTTAAATTTCCTGCTTTTATCTTTGATAAAATATCATCATAGTCAATATATTTTTTGAACTCTTGTATACCCTCTTCACTATAGTCACAAGCTTCATACTTCAAAAATACTCTCCATACTAATGAAAGTGCTTCAGATAGATCTTCAAATCGTAGTATTCTAATTTCATATTCGTTATTCATAGTTGCCCCTCCTTTTTATATCTTTAGTATACTATATAATGGCAGTTAAACCTAAACAAAATACATAAATATCGCTATTTAACTAGCACGAATAATCATTAATCTATATAATTATAGGTGGTGATTATTATGAAACAAAGTTTTATTGATGGAAAATGTACAAAACTAAATGAGTTCGGATACGGAGTTGTGTCAAATAATGGCAAAACTATCCTAGTAAAAAATATGCTCCCTGGTGAAAATGGTAAACTTGTCATGAGTAATTTTGATAAGTTTAATACCTATGCCACAGTATCATCATTATCTACTAAATCTTCCAATCGCGTAGAAGCAAAATGCAAATATGCAACAAATTGTGGTGGATGTCAGATACAATGTATGAGTGATATTAGCCAAGCAGATTTTAAAACACTACGTGTTAAAGAAGAATTTACAAAACACAAAATCACAGCAGATATTAAACCAATCATTTCGGATGATAATCCATGGTTCTATCGTAATAAGGTTGTTATGATTCCAGCTTTCAATAAGAAAAAAGAAGTTATATTTGGATTTAATGAATTTAACTCAAATCAACTATTTGACGTTGAAGAGTGTCTGACTCAAAATGATATATCTAATAAGATAATGATGAAGATAAGAGAATTAGTTACTAAATATAAAGTAATGCCTTATGATAAGCAAACAAAAAGAGGAACACTGCGTTATATTTTATTGAAATATGGATTTACTAGCAATGAAGTAATGGTTGTGTTTGTTACCAATGGCAAAGATTTTCGTTTTAAAAAAGAGTTCGTTAAAGTGCTTACTACATCTTTTAAGGAAATTAAAACTATTATACAAAACATTAATACCAGAAGTGATAATCTTGTTTTGGCTAAAGATGAGGTATTATGGTTTGGTAATGGCTATATCAAAGATAAGATGTTTGATCTTACATTTAATATATCAAGCAAATCATTTTATCAAATAAATCCAAAGCAATGTGAAAAGCTATATGCAACAGCTCTAGATTTTGCGGAATTAACTGGTAATGAAATAGTGCTTGATGCTTATTGTGGAATCGGTACGATTTCACTTATGCTATCAAAGAAAGCAAAACATGTCATCGGGGTAGAGTTAATACAAGACGCTATTAAAGATGCCAAAGAAAACGCAAGAATAAATAAGATTAGAAATACAGAATTCTATGTAGGTGATGCACCTAAATTTATTATTGACATGGCAAAGCATAAAGAAAAAATAGATGTAATAGTCGTAGATCCACCTCGCAGTGGTTGTACAAATGAGTTATTAGATGCCGTAAATCTTATCAACCCTCAAAAATTTGTCTACGTTTCCTGTGATGTTTCCACACAGGCTAGAGATATTGCTTATCTGAACAAGAAAGGTTGGCAAGTAACTAAATGTCAACCAGTTGATATGTTCCCTCATACCTTTCACGTAGAGAATGTAGTCTTAATGACAAAGCATAAGTAGGGAGTGATATTTTGAAAAGTACAATATTAGATTTAGAATCAAGAGGCTATATCGATAATATAGATTTAAGACCCTATGAAAGACTCACAAAAGATATTTTATTAGAGCAATTAAACTCTACATGCGCTATTGACAGAAGCATAGCCGCTAATTTGCTCTCTACATATTTAGATTGTAAAGTGGCTATTGCATTGTTACAAAGGCTTAACAGTGAAAAGGCTCTGTACACCAAAATTGAGATATGTAAAACGCTTGAAAGCGGTGATGTTAATACTGCCAAAGAAATGATGAAGTATTTGGGAAAAATTGGTAATAACCAATACTGTACACTCCCTACTTCAAGTTCAAAGAAAAAAAGCTATCCTCTTCCAAGAGATATTATAGCTAGAAGCTTAGCAAGAATGTCACTCAGTATTTTTCCATTGTTGCTAGCACGATTAGATATTGATGATCCACGATATATTTCTGAATTAGTAGATGCAATTGGATTTATGGTATTCTATAACCAAGAGTTGGCTACTAATGATGTATTGCATGTAATTCTCAATACTATGGATAAAAATAAAATGAATGCAGTTGTCTATTGGAAGTGTATCACTTGTTTATCTGCTTTTCCAACATCTGAATCACTATATGTTTTAGCAAAGATTGACAAAGAATCATCAGGTTTAATTAAACAAGAAGCAAAGCGAGGTATTGATATAATTATGAATGTACATAAACTAAATGGCAATGAGAAAGCATTGCAATATTTAAATAGAAATAAGTTATTACATATGGGACTTATAATACCAATAATGAGAAATAGCGCTGATATCATTTATGCTAGTGATGATGGAGTTATGATTTTTGATAGAAATAGCTATACATATATGATTAGTGTTGATGATATTACATTAGGTAAATCACTAATTGATAACTATGGTACAAAACAACTATATATGACTTGCCAAAAAGAAATCTTTGACTACTTGAAACAAAAGTATACTTTTGATGATGAATTAATTAGTTATCAAGCAGTCTATTTAGATAAACAAAAAGTTATCCTAAATAATACACTAAATATCAAGGTTCTAGATATGAGCCACTTTGATATTGTGCGCAGACATTATAAGACTATTGATGACCCTGAGTATATTGAAGAAAGAATCATAAACAATGAGTTGTTTGGTGGGTTTAAAGATGATCAATTAGTTGGTTTTATTGGTATACATGCTGAAGGAAGTATGGGATTATTAGAGATTTTTCCAGAATTTCGCCGTTTAGGTTATGCTTATGAGTTGGAAGGATATTTAATAAATCATTTTATTGAGTTAGGAATATGCCCTTACTCACAAGTAAATTTAGCTAATGAAAAATCTTTAAACTTACAAAAGAAAATAGGATGTAGTATTTCAGAAGAATTAGTTTATTGGCTATATTAGGAGAAAATATGAGAAAAGAATGTATCGAGTGCAATTTAAATCAAGTTAAGAAGCTATCTACAATAATGGAACTAAATCTAAAAACAGAAGAAGAAACATTAAAATCAGTTAAAGACTACTTAGATGTTGTTGATATGAACAAGCCTAGCCCTCAAGTTATGGGAGAAATATGGCAAATAATATCTAGGGTTATCAAAAATGATAACCCATATAAAGAGGTTAAGAGTTATTATAATCAAGAAGTAATGAAAATAACAGCTAGCATCCATGATATTATTGATAGCTCACATGATGGCTTCAACACCGCGCTTAAAATCGCTATTGTTGGAAATCTAATCGATTTTTCTGCCAAACATAATTTTAATCTTGCTGGATTAATTGATAAAATTAATAATATTTTGTCTACACCACTTCGAGTTGATCATAGTAATTTATTGTTCGACCAAATTATTAAGGCAAAAAACATGCTTTATATTGGTGATAATTGTGGAGAAATTGTTTTGGATAAGATATTCATCCAACAAATTCTTAAAAACAATCCTCATCTTAATATTTATTATGGTGTTAGAGGACAATCTATTGTGAATGATGTGACCTTTGATGATGCTAATGAGGTGAAGATGGATGAGGTAGCAACGGTTATATCTAATGGTGATACAAGCCAAGGGACTATTCTTAGTCGTACTAGCTTAGAGTTCAAAGAAATATTTAGGAAAGCTGATGTCGTAATTTCTAAGGGGCAAGGTAACTTTGAGGGGCTTGTCGACAATGATGATGAAAAAGTATACTTCCTATTTATGACAAAATGTGAAATGATTTCTGAAATAGTTAGTGTTGAGCCACTTTCTATTATATGTTTAAAAAATAATTATAGGAGAAAGTAGATATGAAAAAAACGTGTACCTGTGGGGCTGAATGTGAAGAAGCTAGAATTTGTGTTTGTGATTGTAAAGCAGATGAGTGCCAAGATAAAGGTGAAATAATTGTAAGAAGGTATCCTAAGGAAATGATTTTAGTTAGCGCATGTTTAGTAGGAGTTAATTGCAAGTATAGTGGTAAAAATAATTATAATGATAAAATCTTGAAATTAGTGCAAGAGGGTGAAGCAGTTCTTGTCTGTCCTGAGCAACTTGGTGGATTAACTACACCTCGTCCTCCAGCTGAGATAAGATCTGGTAGAGTATATGCAAATGATGGTATGGATGTGACAGCACAGTTTAATGCTGGTGCACAAGAAACTTTGAAGATAGCTAAGTTATATGACTGTAAAAAAGCTATTCTTAAGTCTAAAAGTCCATCATGTGGCTGTCACAAAATCTATGATGGAAGCTTTAGTGATATACTTATTGATGGTGATGGTATAACTACTAAATTATTAAAAGGAAATGGAATTGAAGTAATAAGTAGTGATGACTATAAATAAAGACCAAGAGTTACCTCTTGGCCTTTTTTATGAACAAACTTTGTTTTTACCGGTTTGCTTCGCTTCGTATAATTTTTTATCAGCTGCAGCAATAAGTGCTTGCGTATCATCCCCAACTGCCGGTTCTAGTGACGCTACTCCTATCGATATTGTCGCTTTCGTAATAGAATCCCCACGGATAGTTGGGATAGATAGTTCCTCAACTGCCTTACGTATTTTCTCTGCAACTATAACAGCTCCATCTAGTGGCGTATTTGGCAATGCAACAACAAACTCTTCTCCACCAATTCTAGCAATAAAGTCAGTTGCTCTTCTTGCTGTGTTTGAAGCAATTATTCTAGCAATATGTTGCAATAATACATCTCCTTGTGGATGTCCATAAGTATCGTTGTACTTCTTAAAATTGTCGGCATCAATCATCAATATTGAAATAGATTGCTTTTCTCTAACGCTTCTACCCCATTCTCTTTCCATCAAAGTATCAAAGTGACGACGATTTGGTATATCAGTCAGCGGATCAAACATCCCTAATTTCTCTATCATACGGATATGCTTAACATTTTCAATTTGCTGTTTAACACGAGCTTTAACAATTGTATTGCTAAATGGCTTAGTTATATAATCATTTGCTCCTATCGCAAACCCAGTTTCTTGATCTTCAATAGTCGATAAGCCAGTCACCATAATAACTGGAATAAAATGAGTAACAGGGTTATTTCTTATTTCAACAAGCACATCAAATCCTGATAAGTCTGGCATAACAACATCTAAAAGAATCAAATCAGGAACTAATGCTACAGATTTCTTTATTGCCGCTATTCCAGATTTAGCGACATTGATTTTGTATTCGGTACCTAGTATTGCTGATAATACATCTAAATTCGTTTTTTCATCATCAACAATTAATATTGAATATCTTTCTCTTTTCATTATCTATCCCCCAATTCTTCTTTTATTTTTCTTAAAACTTCAGCTGCAACATCAAAATCATAGTTTTCAATATGATCGATTAGATCATGTGCTTGATCAAATCTCACTGCTAATGTTTTTCTAATTTGACTAATATAGTCCTTAGCTTGAATATCTTCAGCTTCAAGTAATGGCTGTAGATTATCAATTAGTAAAATCGCTTCATCTACATTAAACTCATTATCTTCCATTGCTTCTTCAAATATTTTTTCTTCTTCAACAACTATCTCTAACTCAGATAATACCGCTCTTAAGTGATTATCCAAAGCAAATACTTCTTTAACTAATCCAGCCTTTAATTCATTAAACTCAATTCTACCTAGTTCAATATCATTAAGTGCTTTCTTAAAGTATTGCTCAACATCTAAAGCCACTTTCGCAAGCCTCTCAGCTCCAATCATAGCAGATGTTCCTTTTAATGTATGAATGATGCGATGCGCAGTTTTTACATCACCTATAGCTAGATATTGCTGTAAGGATTCCATAAGTGCTTTATTTGATTTATAGAACTCTACCTTAATCTTACGATATAATTTCTCATCTCCAGCTGAACGCTCAATTCCTAACTTTTCATTAAGAATTACATCATCATCACCAGTATATACTTCTTCCTGTAATTCAATATCCTCCAAAATGATTGGGTCCAAATGCCTTAATAAACAAGACCATAACTGCGAAACGGTAAACGGCTTTCCAACGTAATCACACATTCCAAGTTTCAAATAACTATCTATGTCGCTCTTAAACATATTTGCCGTCATCGCTACTATAGGTGTATTAATACCCATTTGTTGTAAAACCTTTGTTGCTTCAATACCATCCATTACAGGCATATGCACATCCATAAATATTAAATCAAATGGTTTATTTTGATCAATACTCTTTTTGACTTGTTCTACACCAATCTTTCCATTTTCTGCTACAACACTATTTATACCAATACGGCGAAGATGCTCAACAATTACTTGCTGGTTCATCTCGTTATCCTCACATACTAGAACACGGGAATTAAATATTGGCCTTTTATTTAAAGTATTTTGATTGGTGTTAAACTCTGATAATGGAACTGTATCAAAGACTAGTTCAAAACTAAATCTGCTTCCTAGTCCAATAAAACTTGATACTTTAAGTTCGCCACCCATTAATTCTATAATACTTTTTGTGATTGGTAACCCTAACCCAGTACCGCCATACTTTCTAGTAGTAGATGCATCGGCTTGGACAAATGGCTCAAATATTCTTTCTAAGTGTTCAGCTGACATCCCAATTCCAGAATCTTTTATTTCAAACATTACACTTATGCGACTATTATCCAACTCAGTTAGTTTAGTAGTAACTCTAACTGTTCCAACGTCAGTGAACTTAATAGCGTTGGAAACAAGATTGATTAAAACTTGCCTTAGTTTAACTGGATCTCCCACAAACAATCTTTCTTGCGGTGAAATTGGATCATATAATAATTTAATTTGTTTATCTGCTGCTTGTTTGTTCGCCACTGATTCACAATGAGCCAATACCTCAAATAATTGGAATGGAATACGTTCCAACTCCATCTTTCCTGATTCAATCTTTGAAATATCAAGTATATCATTAATAATACCTACTAGCCCATACGTAGATGTACGAATCTTTTCAAAATAGTTTTTCATTTCTTTTGAGATTCCATTTGTATCTAACGCTAATTCTGAGAATCCTAGTATAGCATTTAAAGGTGTTCTTATCTCATGAGACATATTAGCTAAGAAATTTGTTTTCATTTCATTAGCAATCTGTGCGTCTCTTGCCGCTGTTATTAAGGCATTTTCAGTCTTAATCTGCATCTCAATATCTTGACATAAAGAAATATAAACAGTTTCTCCACGATAAAGCATTTTTCTAGGATTAACAAATAAATAGATAATTTTCCCAGCACTATTTCTTATTGCTGATTTAAATGATTTTTCACTCCTCATAAAATCCATTATATTTACTTTTGAAATTCCTTCATATGGAACTACAAACTCCAAAATACTACGCCCAAGGATATTATCTTCATCATATACTTCAACAATGCTTAACAACTCATTATTAATTCTTATAATCATGCCAGCTTCATCGACTAACACAACAGGTGCTGGCATTTGATCAACAATCATCATTGTTTCTTCATAAGCTTCACGGAGTTCTTTTTCCGCCTCAATACGCTCAGTAATATCATTAATAATGCACGCTATATAATCATGTTCAGGCGAATATAGTACATTTTCTAAAACTTTAGATAGCTCAGGTCGTTCAAATAGTAATGTCGCTTTACCATGATTTTCTGCTACATCAACAAAGGCTGGAAAATTTAGTCTTTCCCAATCAAACAGTTCACTAACAAGTCTACCTTGTGTTACTCCTGCTTCCAATCCTTCAACGACTTCAAACATTGCATTTACAATTTCAAAACGGAAATCAATTATTTTATCATTTTCATCACGAACAGCTTTTAAAACTACAAATCCAGAAGTCATAGAAGAGAATAACATCGACATCTCATTTTCACTACGTGCGAGTTTGTTTTCTGCTTCAACTACATTATCACGGTCTGTGGCAATAACAGCAACTTGTCCCTCTTCAGGAGAATAAATTACATAGTTGACATGTTTTCCTAATGTTAAGCTATAACCTTCATAACTCTTTACATTTCCAGTTTCAATAACTCTTAGATAATTACCAAAATAATCCATTTCTTTTGGCAACACATCAATCATTAACTGACCTTCAATTTCTTCTCTACTCTTACCTAACCATTCAGCATATGTCTTATTAACCATTAAATAGCGAAGATTTTTCCTATCTTCAGTCAATTCTAATAAATAGAAGCCATTAGCAAAATTCTCAAACAGATTTTGCATCATTACTTCAGACTCATGTTTTTCTCTTTCTAACTCAACCTCTTTAGATACATCAAAGGCTATAGAATTGAATCCAACTATATTGTAGTCTTCATCAAATTGTGGGGAGTAGTTAATGGAAATATCAAAAGTACTACCATCCATGCGAACACCAGTTGTTCTATATCTATGCACAAACTCTCCATTTTTTACAACTCTGTTAATTACTTCCAGTCGAGATTCAATATCTTCATCGCGAGTAAATATCTCAAATGTATTACCCAATAAATCTTGCTCAGAAAACCCAAACATTTGTGTAGCTCCAGAATTTGCATAAGTAATTACACCATCAATATCTCTTACTATTACAGCCGCATCTGTTTGATCAATAATTGCAGTTAAATCTCTAGTTTGTTGCTGTAAGGCTCTAGTTTCTGTATAGTCATTAAATACACATGTAGATCCAATATACTCACCATTCTCATTAAATAATCCAGAATAGTTAATTGTACATTCTCTAGGACTTCCATCTTTATGATTTAATGGAATAGTAACACCATTTATTTTCTCACCATTTCTGATACGCTTATTAATTGAATCCCTAAATTCTTTATATTCCTCAGGATAATACAAATCTGATGTATTGCCAATTAATTCACCAGGCTCATATCCTAAAATTTGTGTAGTAGCATCATTTACGAAAGTAATGATTTCATTATTATCCTTAATTAACATTGCAGTTGAGGCTTGTTCAACTACTGCAGCTAATTCTTTGATTTTTCTTTCTTGTGATAATCGTTCTGAAATGTCACGAATGTATGCTAATGACTCAGTTATATTTCCTTTTTCATCATATATAGGAGAATAGTTTGTGGAAGTCTGAATTAGTTCTCCGCCTTTTTTAACCAACACATTTTGATAATCAACAAGTCCTTTACTTGTTCTAGAACGACGCATTATCTCACTATAACTTAATAAATCTTGATTTCTAGTATAAAGGCTTGCAGTTCTTCCAATAAGTTCTTTTTGGCTATAACCACTAAGTCTTTCCATTGCATCATTAGCATAAGTAATTACACCATATTCATCGTTGATTACAATGGCAATACTACTTTGCTTAACAACTTCACTCATCCTCTTTGATTCTTTCTCAATCTTTTTCAATTCATTGATATCTTGAAAAAACAGTGCAGAGCCAATTATTTCTCCATCATCATCATACATCGGTGAATAAGAGCAATAACCAAAAATTTCTTTTCTATCTTTTGTATACCCTGAAACAGGTCTTTTACTTATCTTTTTACCATCTTTAATCTGTTTAGCTATATCTGCTGTCTGTTTCCATAATAAATCAGTTTCATAGATAGCTGATGTAGATCCAACTATTTCAGAATTAGAATATCCAAACAACTCTGTAAAGTAGGCATTAACATATGTTATTACTCCATCTTTATCTTTAATAATTAACGCAGTATCAGATTGTTCTACGGCATCTAATACACTTGAATATTTTTTTAGATTGTTCTTATACGTTGTCGAAGCATCTAGAAAGATATCAATTGACCCAATACGATTGCCTTTGCCATCACGTGTCGCTACTGAACAGGCAGATAAATATATTGTTTGATTATCCTTATTCACAAATGGTAAATCTTCAAACTCATAATTACCATTATTCTCTAAACGCTCTCTTAATTTAAAAACTCTTTCTCGAGCCAACGTTTTTGAGAACAAACTTGCATTTTTACCTAATAGTTCATTCTTTGTATAGCCAGTCATTTTTTGCACAGTTGCGTTTGAAAATATAATATTAAAATTCAAATCATAAATAATTGCTCCAAGATTCTTTGATTTTAACACTGCAACAAAGCGTTCTTCAACGCTAGATAGCTTAGTAGTCCCCTTCGACCATATCAACACAATCCCATCTCTATATTTGTTGATTACCATTTCATCAACAATAAGGACTTTCTCAGATTTCCTAACATTCAT
Source organism: Coprobacillaceae bacterium (assembly GCA_031555175.1). GTDB lineage: Bacteria > Bacillota_I > Bacilli_A > Erysipelotrichales > Coprobacillaceae > JAVBUP01. The sequence continues at coordinate 459 of JAVBUP010000049.1, read as the reverse complement.
AAAAGCATTCATAAAATCTTTTGAATCAGAACCTAAAAGTTGTAAGATTGACTTGTTTTCATAGTTTGATAATAAGTTTCCATTTGCATCAATACAATACTCTATTAATAAATCTATCGGTTTTTTATTTCTTCCTCTTACAAAATTTGCTACAATGACTCCAGCTGGCGATAAATCCGTTAAATTATTAGATATTTTCAAGTTTTTAGGCATTTTTTTGACCTCCATATTAGGTAATAAAAGTATAACTCTAGTAGAATATTATATCACAGCGCTTTCATTATTTCTATTAAGAATTAAGCAAAGTCACTGTTTTAATGTAAGTTTACAATAGATGTGAAACAAAAATTAAATATAAACAAAAAGTGATCCAAGTACTATAATTAGTTTACCACAACAATCATAGAAAGGACTTGAATCACCATGATTATTATAAACGATAACCCAACTATAAATCAA
>JAVBUP010000075.1:0-13140 GCA_031555175.1 Coprobacillaceae bacterium | reverse complement strand
CTTTATCCTTTCGAATCCAGATAAAGAATTCATTTTGAAGTAAAGAATAAACTTTTTAAAACTAAGATAAATTAGTTCTTTTTGTCATGCAATAAATATTTCTCATTTATCACTTGACTTCCTCATAGTTGGTCTCCTTTATTTATTCCTAGACTACGAAGATAATCCAGGATGTTCTTATTCTTCTTATCATGAAAAATCTCCTTTCTACAAATAAAAAAACACCTATCAAAAGGGACGAATGTCTCGTGGTGCCACCCTGCTTATTAGAACTTGATTCTAACATCTTAATTTGATAACGGCAATGCCGGAAATGGATACTTAGTTCACCATTTCACTCCTAGGTTGATTTCAATATGATTATCTCTGGTTCTCACCAAGCACCAGCTCTCTTAACATAATTACATATTTACTTATCCTAATCATAGATTTCTTTTATTTATGGTTTGATTATACACAATTATTATATACTTTGCAACTGAGTTTTATTCAATGTTTCACGTGAAACAAAAAAGAGAATTACTTAAATCTCTTTTAAAATAAATTTTTCAAAATATTATTTTAAATATATAGACACATATATATCTCGTCGTGATACACTCCATCTATTAAATAAGCTTTTTTTATAACTCCTTCAACTTCAAATCCAAACTTCTTATACAAAGAAATTGCTCTTTCATTATCACTAAATACACCTAACTCTATTTTCTCTAACCCTGGTATTTGTCTTGCGCATTCTAACATTTTCTCAATTAATAATGAACCACAATGTCTACCCCAATATTCTTTTAAGACAGAAATGCCAATGCTGGCTCGGTGGCGCTTCTTAACTTTCATATTACCTGAAAAATTGATAATCCCAACAATTTTATTATCTAATATAGCTACTAGCCAAAATTTGAATTTTTTCGAATTCTCTAACATCGTTTCTTCTTCGATTAAACTTGGCATCGGATCATCTTGATGGCTTGCTAAAAAAATTGATTCCTTACGCACTTTTTTTATAAGTTCTAATATCTCACTTGCATCTTCTTTCGTTGCTTTTCTTATTACAATTTCACCCATAATACCCTCCAATATTTGCGTCATTATACTCTATGATATTATATATGTCAATCTATTAAATTATTTCGCATGAAACAAAAGTACCATCCTCTTGAATGGTACTTCAGTCTTAATCCATGTTATCTACTGCGTATTGAGCTTCAGCCTTTGTGAATTGCTCTCCATATTTTGATATCAGTTGTTCATAGACACTGTTTTTTGACATATTTAGATTGTCTCTATATGATTCAGCTTTCTTCAAAGCATTATAGTTCCAATCTGCTTCCATGTTATCTATCGCATACTGAGCAGCATCTGCTGGAAAGTTCTCTCCATACGGAGAAACAAGTTGATCATATATTGCCTTTTTAGACATATGCAAATTATCTGAATATGACTCAGCTTTCTTTAAGGCATTCTTATACTCTTTAGAGGGCTCTTTTCCCAAAGAATAGATAATAGTTATTTTGCTACCTTCTTTTCTTATTTCATCGCTACCAACACTTTGAGATATCAAAGACTTACTAGCTACAGTATCTGAGTATTCTTCTTTGATAGTGCACTTAATATTATTTTCAGTACACCAAGTCGGTGCTTCAGTAGACATCATTTGTGAAAAATCAATAATAGTCACATCCTTTTTTGGCTCGCTAGTTGTACAGCCAATAAAAACAAATAATAGTAAACATACTATTGTTTTACTAAATATACTCGTTATATTCAATTTTTGCATAATTTCCCTCCAATATTTTATTTATCATAATTGTATCAACTGTTCCTCTTATAGTATATAGCTGCCAGCTAAATGTTTCACGTGAAACAAAAAAAAGAATGACTAATTATCATTCTCTTCTAAATCATCAACTTCATCTACCTCTGCTTTTTCAACTACTTCTACAGTAGCTACACTTTGATTTTCTTCAACCCTAATTAGTTTAACACCTTGCGTAGCACGACCAGCAACTTTTACTTGTTCTAGTGAAAGCCTAATCATGATTCCATCATCGGTAATAATTAATAAGTCTTCATCTCCAGTAACAGCTCTTACCGCTACTATTTGACCATTCTTCTCAGTAGTGTTCAATGTTTTAACACCTTTACCTCCGCGGTTAACAATACGATATTCATCAATATGACTCATCTTACCATAACCACGCTCAGTAACTACAAGAATATTTTCTCCTTCTTTATCAGTGGTAATTCCTACAACTACTCCACCATCAACATTAATACCTCTGACACCAGCAGCTGTTCTACCCATCGTTCTTACATTATCAGCTACAAATCTTACTAACTTTCCATTTGATGAAGCTATTAAGATTTCATCTTCATCAGATGTTAATTTAACACCTACGAGTTCATCACCTTCTTTTAAAGTTAATGCAATTTTCCCAGATTTTCTAATGCTATCAAACTCAGAACTTGCTACTTTCTTAACAATTCCTTGCTTTGTAGCGAAGAATAAATATTGATGATCCTTATCAGCATCTGTACTAATACCAATAATAGATTTAACAGTTTCGTCTTTATCTAACTCTAATAGATTAACTACTGGAATACCCTTTGCAGCTCTACCGTATTCTGGAATGTTATATCCCTTCAAACGATATACTTTACCAAAATTAGTAAAGAACAAGATTGCATCATGAGTTGATGTCGTTACTAATTGACTAACGATATCATTATCATTTGTACTCATACCTTTTACCCCACGGCCACCACGACGTTGTTGTCTAAACGTATCAGTAGTTGCTCGCTTAATATATCCATTTGTTGTTAATGATATAACAATATCTTCCTTAGGTATTAAGTCTTCATCTTCTAAATCAAATGACCCTTGGATGATTTCGGTTCTTCTCTCATCTGAATAGCGACTTTGAACATCGATTAACTCATCTTTGATAATTGCTTTTACTCTTTCATCTTTAGCCAAGATATCTTTTAAATCTGTAATTACCGTTTGTAGGTCCTTATACTCAGTTTCTATTTTTTCTCTTTCTAATCCAGCCAAACGTTGTAATTGCATTTCACGTATAGCTTTAGCTTGTCTTTCAGATAACTTGAACTCTTCCATTAATCTAGATTGTACGATTTCTGTAGTTCTTGATGATCTAATTAAATCAATAACAGCATCGATATTATCTAAGGCAATAATTAATCCTTCTAATAAATGAGCTCGTTCTTCAGCCTTATCCAAATCAAATTGCGTTCTTCTTTTAATTACTTCAATTTGATGTTCAATGTAATACTCAATAATTTCTTTTAAATTAAGTACTCTTGGTTGATTCTTAACTAACGCTAACATATTTACACCAAAAGTTGATTGCAATGCTGTTAACTTATAAAGCTGATTTAATACAACCTCTGGTTGAACATCTCTTCTTAATTCAATGACAACACGAATACCCTCATGATTAGATTCATCACGAAGTTCAGTAATTCCATCGATTCTTTTTTCACGAACATGCTCAGCAATTTTTTCAATCATACGAGCCTTGTTAACTTGATACGGCAACTCAGTAACAATAATAGTTTTCTTTCCAGAAGCGGATTCAATAATATCACTTTTAGCTCTCATGATAACCAATCCATTTCCAGTTTCATAAGCCTTTCTGATTCCTGACTTACCTAGGATATAGCCTCCCGTTGGAAAATCTGGTCCATAGATATAATTTTCCATAAGTTCACTTATAGTAATATTTTCATTATCTATTACCGCTAAAACTGCTGAGATTACCTCATCTAAATTATGTGGTGGAATATTTGTTGCCATCCCTACTGCAATTCCAGTAGTACCGTTTACCAATAGATTTGGATATCTAGCTGGTAACACTTCAGGTTCTTGTTCCTCTCCAGAATAGTTATCGTTAAAATTAACAGTATTTTTATTTATATCTCTAATTAACTCATGCGCCAATTTTGACATACGTGCTTCCGTGTAACGTTGTGCAGCGGCCCCATCGCCATCAATAGAACCAAAGTTCCCTTGTCCATCGACCAACATATAACGATATGAGAATGGTTGAGCCATTCTTACTAAAGCATCATAAATTGAAGAGTCCCCATGAGGATGATATTTACCCATTACATCCCCAACAATACGCGCAGACTTCTTATATGGAGAATTAGAGTAAGCCCCTAATTCATTCATTCCAAATACAATTCTTCTTTGTACAGGTTTTAATCCATCTCTAACATCAGGTAATGCTCTAGCCACAATAACAGACATAGCATAGTCTAAGAAAGCATTTTTCATTTCTGATGAGATATTTACTTTTTTAATTCCTCTTTCTTCCATGTTGCTCTCCTTTCTATACGTCTAAGTTCTTTACGTACTGTGCATTTTCTTGAATAAAATCACGTCTCGGTTCTACTTTTTCACCCATCAACATATCAAATATTAAATCTGCCTCCATAGCATCTTCAAGTTGAACTTGAAGCAATACTCTATTTGCAGGATCCATAGTAGTATCTTTTAATTGCTTAGCGTTCATTTCTCCCAACCCTTTATAACGTTGAATTGAAAGTCTTGCCCCTTCTGGTAATTCGGCTCTCATCATATCTAACTCTTCATCTGAGTATAAATATCTTTCTGCTTTACCATGTTTCGCTAAATATAGCGGCGGTTGCGCAATATATACAAAGCCATTCTCAATCAACGGTCTTAAATAACGATATAAGAATGTTAACATCAATGTACGAATATGCCCACCATCAACATCAGCATCTGTCATGATGACTATCTTATGATATCTAAGTTTATCTAAATTAAACTCTTCTCCAATACCAGTACCAAAAGCAGCAATCATAGACTTAATTTCATTATTACTAAATATTTTATCAATACGAGCTTTCTCAACGTTTAGAATCTTACCTCTTAAAGGAAGTATTGCTTGGAACTCACGATAACGTCCTTCCTTAGCTGATCCGCCCGCTGAATCCCCTTCGACGATAAATATTTCAGAGATTGTTGGATCTTTCGAAGTACAATCAGCCAACTTTCCTGGTAAAGAGAATCCATCCAAAGCTCCTTTTCTTCTAGTTGTTTCACGAGCCTTTTTAGCAGCAATTCTAGCACGACTTGCTAATACTCCTTTATCAACAACTATTTTTGCTGTATTTGGATTTTCCATTAAGAAACGATCTAAAGCATCAGATAAAATACTATTAACTATTTTCCTAACTTCAGAGTTTCCTAACTTAGTTTTAGTTTGACCTTCATATTGAGGATTTGGATGCTTAACGGAAATAATTGCTGTCAGACCTTCTCTAACATCGTCTCCAGTTAACCCTTCATCATCTTTTTTAAGAATTCCTTTATTTTTTGCGTAATTATTAATAGTTCTTGTTAAAGCTAATCTAAATCCTTCTTCATGAGTTCCACCTTCATGAGTATTAATGTTATTACAGAAAGAGTAAATATTAGCTTGATACCCATCATTATATTGAAGAGCAACTTCCACATTAATACCATCTTCTATATTTTCAACATATATTACATCATCATGAATAGGCGTTTTATTTTTATTTATGAAACTAACATATTCCATAATACCACCCTCATAGTGGTATGAAATTTTCTTTGGTGTTTCTAAGCGATTATCTATTAACACCAATTTTAATCCTTTATTCAAGAAAGCTAGTTGTCTAATTCTCTCTCTTAACACTTCATAATCAAAAGTCGTAGTTTCAGTAAATATTTCCGCATCAGCTTTAAACATTACTGTTGAACCAGTTTCTTCTAAACTACATTCTCCAATAACTTTTAAATCTCCACTTGAAAAACCACCTTTTTCAAATCGTTGAAAATAGATTTTTCCCTCTCTTTTTACATATACTTCTAGCCACTCAGATAGTGCATTAACTACAGATGCTCCCACGCCATGTAATCCACCGGATACCTTGTATCCGCCTCCACCAAATTTACCACCAGCATGTAACACTGTAAAAATAGTCTCAACTGTAGATTTACCAGTTTTTTCATTTATACCTGTTGGCATACCACGACCAAAGTCAACAACCTTAATTACATCACCTTTTTCAATTGATACTTGTATTTCATCACAATAACCAGCTAATGCCTCATCAATAGAATTATCAACAATTTCCCATACCAAATGATGTAGACCTCTGCTAGATGTAGTACCAATATACATTCCTGGGCGTTTTCTTACAGCTTCTAATCCCTCTAATACTTGTATATCCGAGTCGCCGTATGTTTCAATCTTTTCTTCCATGATACCCCTCCTATATAATCTTTCCATTTTCAATAATAAACTTCTTAGCTTTACTAATGGTATTATGTTTAATACCATCAATTGATGTAGTAGTAATGAGTGTTTGTATCTTACCATCAATAATGTTAAGTAACATTGTTTTTCTACTATCATCTAGTTCTGATAGCACATCATCAAGAAGCAACACTGGATACTCCCCAATCTCTTCTTTAATAATCTCAATAAGTGCTATTTTTAATGCTAACACAATTGTTCGTTGTTGACCTTGCGATCCAAACAAGTTAGCATCTTTCCCATTTATAAATATTTTAATATCATCTTTGTGTATCCCATATGATGTATTAACTTTTCTAATATCTTTCTCAACATTTTCTTGATATTTATTCATTATTTCTTCATATGTAATATTTTCAAGATGAAAACTATTCTTATATTCTAATTCTATATTTTCATCATTATCCGCAATAAATTTATAAATTAAATTAGCTTTATCATTAATTCTTATTAAAAATTCTTTTCTTTTTTTAATAATAAGCATTTGCAAATTAGCCATTTGTTCTGTTAAAACATCCAAATAATCATCATGAGAAATATGTTTATTATTTAATATCTTTAAATATTTATTTCTTTCTTTCAATAATTTATAATACTTATTAAAATTAAATAAATAAGCCGGAGATATTTTACATAACTCAATATCTATAAAATTTCTTCTCTCTGCTGGATAACCCTTTATTAAATTAAGATCATCTGGCGTAAATAAAACTGCATTAAGAATTCCAATAAAATCACTACTCTTGCGAATATCTTTTCTATCTACAGATGCTTTTTTACCGTTTTCATTTAAAACTAATTCCAATTCATGAAATGAATCATTTGCCAAAACAATAGCATTTAACTTAGAAAATTCTTTATCAAACATAATAACTTCCTTAATGCCATAATTTTTAAAAGATCTTATTAAAGATAAAAAATAAACAGATTCTAATAAATTGGTCTTTCCTTGGGCATTTTTACCAATAAATATATTAATATTTGGATCAAAATCAATATTCAAATATTCATAATTTTTAAAATTAGTTAATTCTAATTTTTTTATATACATACAATAATTTGATATTCTTTATTATCATATTTAACTATATCATTTGAACGCAATTTTTTTCCTCTTCTTAACTCTATTTCACCATTTACTAAAACTAGTCCATCTAAAATAACCATTTTTGCTTCTCCACCAGTAGATACAGCATCACAATATTTTAAAAATGAATCTAATTTTATATATTCAGTGTCAATTTCTACACTTATCATAAAAACACCTCACAATTTCTCAGTAAAATTATATCATAAATTATTAACCTTGAGTAATAATTATTTCAAAAACAGTTATTTTAAGCCGATTTAACGGCTTTTATAAAAAATATTAAAAAACATTAACAAATATAAAATATCAAAATACGACAATATAAATAGTGTATTAAGCTATTTAATATATTTTAATGAAATAAAAAAACACCCTTTCGAGTGTTAGAAAGTTCTAATTGGAAGAACTAATTGAGTATTATTTTCATCTTTTTTAGATTTTAATATAAATGGTTTCATTTCACCAGCAAACATTATTTCAATTTCTTCAGCCATAAGAGCTTTTATTGCATCATTTACATACTTTGCACTGAAAGATATTTCAATACCTTTACCATCAAATGTTGCATCTTCTAATATTTCTTCAGCTGATCCAATTTCTTGTGAACGAGAATATATAACTACTCTATTATCATTTAATACAAGATTAACAACATTATTATTTTCAGAAGATAATAAACTAGCTCTATTAATAGCATTTAAAATATCTCTAGAGTCTACTGATAAAGTATTTTCAAACATAGCGGGAATTAATTTAGATGTTTCTGGATAAGCTCCATCAATCAATCTTGTTTGTACTAAAGAGTCATTTAATTCAAAAATAACTTTACGATCTGATACATATACATTAACATCTTCAGTTTTCTCAATAATTCTAGCAATCTCATTTAATGATTTTGCTGGAATAGTTATATTAAATCTCAAATCTTTATTAATTGATGTCCTTATTTTAGCTAAGCGATATGAATCAGTAGCTACACATTCTAATAAACCATCAAGTGCTTTAAAATTTACACCAGTTAAAATTGGTCGCGTTTCTTTATCAGATGTTGCAAAAATAGTTTTAGCAATAGCATTCTTTAATACATCAGATTGAATTATAAATGGTTGCGTATTTTTAGATAAATCTATATTTGGATAATCTCTAGCTGGAATACCAATTAAATCAAATTTTGATTTATTACCTTTAACAGTAATCATTGTTCCATCAATTATTTCTAGTTCTATACTTTGAGAATCCAAATTTCTAACAATCTCACTAATATATTTAGCAGAAATAACAATAGACCCAGTTTCATATATTTCTAAGTTATTATTTTCATTTTTTCTTATAGTTTCAACAATAGTAATATCAGAATCACTTCCTGTTAATACTAACATATCTTCCTTAACATTAAATAAAATACCACTTAATGCAGGAATTGGTGTTTTATAAGAAACTGCTTTAGATACTTTTCCTAAAGCTGAATTTAAATAACTTCTATTAATTTTAATATGCATATAATAAGCCTCCTTTATATATGTTTATTTAATAATATAAGTAATAATAATAATAAGGGGTGTGGATAAGTGGAAAACTCAAATAATAACCCTTATTCCATAACATTTTATCATAAATATAATGTTAATAAAATGTTTATTTTTGTGGATAATACTTAAGACTTTAAAATTGATTCTAATTCCTTAAGTGCTTTTTTATAATTATCATCAGTTGCTACTAAATTTTTAACTTTATCACAAGCAGACATTATTGTTGAGTGATCTCTATTGCCAAATTCCTCTCCAATTTTGACATAGCTAATATCTAATAACTCCCTACATAAATAAATAGCAATATGTCTAGCAACAGCGATAGCATTTGTTCGAGATTTAGAAGTTAATTGGTATGTAGATAAATGATAATAAGAAGCAACTATTTTTTTAATCTTTTCTGTAGAAAGATTTTCATTAGTTGACATACCTTCATAATCGGTGAAAGCTTCTAAAGCTAATTTCATATCAATAATTTGACCTGTATTAAAAGAAATTGAGTAAAACAAAATTCTATTAACCGCACCTTCTAACCTTCTGACATCACTTGAAAATTTTGATGCAATATAGTTAAGTACATCTGGTTCAATTAATTCGAGATTAACATTTCTGAGTTCAATTTTCTTTTTTAGTATAGCAAGACTAGTTTCAAATTCTGGTGTATCTATTCCTACACTAAGTCCAGAAGAGAAACGACTAACTAATCTATTCTCTAACTTATCTAATGATTCAGGATGACGATCGCTAGTGAGAACAATTTGCTTTTTATTATTAACTAAATGATTAAAAATATGGAAAAATGCCTCTTGATTTTTTTCTTTTCCTGCCAAAAATTGAATATCATCAACTAATAAAACATCAGCATTATAATATTTATTGTTAAACGAATCCATCTTATTTAGTTTAGTAGCACTAATATAGTCATTAACAAATTGTTCAGATGGCAATAAAACTACATTTAGTCCTTTTTTCTTATCCTTAATATAATTACCAATAGAATTTAATAAATGTGTTTTACCTAATCCAGAGTTTCCATAAACAAATAAAGGATTATAAAATCCACCAGGATTCATGGCAATGGCTAAACTAGCTGAATGTGCCTCCCTATTAGAAATACCAACAACAAAAGTCTCAAAAGATAATAAAGGATTAATATTATCATCAGACATCACATATGATTGAGTAATAGGAACTTCGCTTGGTTTTAATAATTCAGAATTAAGTATTATATGGCAACTTATATCTTGTGCAGCAACTTTACTCATTACTTTAGAAATCATTTCTAAATTAGATCCTAAAATCAATTTTTTTAAATCACTATCAACTACAATTGTGGCCTCTCCATTATCAATTAGTCCTATGCTGGAATCTTTATAGAAGGAATTATAGGCAATTTCGTCATCTAATTCACCTGCTATATCACTTAAACATAGATCCCAAAAGTTTTTGAGTTCATTATCATTCATATATCTTCCCCCTCTCACATAATATATATTAGTTTAGTATGATAATTATATAACAAATAAATGTGGAAAACTACTAAAAAAACGAGTTATCCACACTCTAAATAGTTATAAACATAGTTATCCACACATATTATAATGAAACAATACGCTCTTTTTGAGTTTCCCACATATTTACAAAATACTAAAAAGGGGATTATTTGTCGATGAATGTCGAAAGTTGTGGAAAACAACTTAAATTAGCAAATCTTTAATATTATCCACATAAACAATTATTCTTTTTTGCTTTTAATACCAATATAATATAGTTTTCCACAGTTATCCACATAGGCATTTATCTAAATTAACCACATGTGTATAACTGTTTTTCTGAAATTTTAAAGATTTTATAGCATTCTTTTTTTTAGTTTAAATATTGGAAAATCCTTGACTTATTGCGATTTTTTTTATAAAATGTTGTAGCATATGTTACTGTGTATAAAAAAACAAATTAATAAAATTCGGAGGTGTAATTAAATATGAAAAGAACATATCAACCAAATAAAAGAAAACACAAAAAAGTTCATGGCTTTAGAGCGAGAATGTCTAGTGTTGGCGGGAGAAAAGTTTTAGCTCGTCGTCGTTTAAAAGGAAGAAAAGTTTTATCTGCTTAAAAGTCCACTTTTGTGTGGCTTTTTTTCTAGTATAAGATGAAAAAAGAATTTAGAGTAACCAAAAACGAAGATTTTCAAAAAATTATCTATTATAAGCACAGTGTAGCTAACAAAAAGTTTGTGGTGTATTACAAGCACAATGATAAACAGCATATGAGAGTCGGGATTTCTGTAAGTAAGAAACTGGGAAATGCAGTTGTGAGAAACAGGATAAAAAGGCAAGTTAGAGAAATGGTAGATGAAATTTTTAACATAGAGCTAAACTTCGATTTTGTAGTTATTATAAGACAAGGGTTCTTGAATGATGAATTCCATAACAATAAAAAGGATCTGGAGTTCTTATGGAACAAAATTATTAAATCCTAAAGAAGGGGAAGAAAAATGAAAATTAGTAATAAAAACTTAAAACGTATTGGAATGCTTTTATTTCTAGTAGTTTTAGCTGGATGTGCTGTCGCTAGAACTGAATCTGGAGCTATAGAAAGCCCAATAACATTATCTACACCATGGGAATGGTCAGCAGGATGGTTTGATTTCTTGTTTGTTATTCCTATTGCAAAATTAATTTTGTGGGTTGGTGAGCAATCTAATTATGCATTAGGTATTGTAGCTGGTACAGTTGCTGTATCATTGGTTACATTACCAATCATGATTAAATCAACAATTTCATCACAAAAGATGACTTTGATTCAACCAGAGATTAAGAAAATTCAAGATAAATATTCTGGTCGTAAAGATCAAGCTTCACAAACAAGAATGTCAATGGAGCTACAACAATTATATAAGGATAACAACGTAAGCCTTGGGTTAAGTATGATAGTACCATTCTTATCGTTCCCAATTATGATTGCGATGTGGCATGCGATTCAAAGAATAGAAGCAGTATTTGCTGGTTCTGGATTCTTAGGAATGAGCCTTTCAGCAATTCCTGCGGAAGCAATTAAGGATTTTGGTGTTAAATATATTATTTTAGTTTTATTGGTAGGAGTAACTCAATTTATTTCAGTTGAGATTACAAACATTTTAGGAAGAAAATATAATCCTGATTTCAAAGCTCCACAAGGAATGATGAAAAATATGAATTATATAATGTTAGCGATGATAGTTATGATGGCATTTACTATGCAAACTGCAATGTCAATTTATTGGGTTACAACTTCTGTATTTGGTTTTGTTAGAACTGTCTTTATTCAATACAAATTTATTATTCCAAGTTATGGAAAGAAAAAGCCAACAAGCTACCTAGATAAAAAGGGTAAATAAATGAAAGAATTTTCAGGCAAGACAGAACAAGAAGCAGTACAGAAAGCTTGTAGTGAATTTGGAGTTGCAGAAAGTAATCTATATTATCATGTTGTATCTGAAACAAAAAGTTTATTTAGTAAAAAAGTTGTAATTAATGCTTACGTTATTGAATCAGTAAAAGATTTCTTAGTAGAGTATTTACAAACATTGTTTACTAATATGGAAATGGATAACGATGTAGTTGGAAGAGTTGAAGGTGAAGTAATTCATGTAGACTTAGATACATCTAATAATTCAATATTAATTGGTAAAGGTGGAGTAATCCTTAAAGCTATTAATATGGTTGCAATTGGTGCAGCTTCTAACAACTTTAAGAAACGCTTTGAAATCCATATTGATATAAATGGATATAAAGAAGCCCGTTATAAAAAAGTCAAGCTTTTAGCAATAAGAGTGGGACGTAGCGTACAAAAAAGTAGAGTTGATGCAAAACTAGATCCAATGTCTGGAGACGAAAGAAAAGTAGTACATAATGCCTTAACAAATATGAATTATGTTCGTACAGAGAGTAGTGGAGAAGGTAGAAATCGTTTTGTAACAATTGTTTATGATTCTACTAAAAAGAAGGAAGTATTAGAAGAAATTAATGAAGAAGATTAATCTTTAAATCAAGGTAGCTATTATTGTAGTTGTAATATAAAAGTAGACACAGAAAAAAAACAATAAGTTTTGACTGTAGTCTACTTTTTAATATACTTAAATAAAGGAGATGACTATTATGGGAAGACCAAAAGGCGGTTTAAATAAAAAATATACAAAAGAATT
>JAVBUP010000060.1:0-6535 GCA_031555175.1 Coprobacillaceae bacterium | reverse complement strand
CCTGAAAAGAAAAGTTAACTTCCACTTTAAAGGGATCCAAGTAGATTTTAGTCTTACAGTAACTTCTAGTAGAATATATTCTTACAAATAATATAATCTTTATGATGCCTATAACTGATTATATAATCGAGGTGAACAGATATGTCAGTTTCAAATAAAGGAAGTCATCTTACTAAATCTGATCGCGAGATTATTCAAAGGGGTATTGAGAATGGTTCTACAAAAGTAGCGATCGCCTTAATACTAGGGAAAGAAAAGTCTACGATTGGAAAAGAGATTAAAGAACATAGAACACTGAGTAAAGAATTTAATTTTGCCCTTGAATGTAAGAATTATCAGAAATGTAAGTTTGGTCGTGAGTGTACACTCTCTTGTCCAACCTATGAAAAGTTCTACTGTTCAAGACGTGATCGCTCTCCTGGAGCTTGTAATGGTTGTCTAAAGTATAAGAGTTGTAGATTTAATAAGTATAAGTACTCAGCCACAACGGCAGACAATGAATATAGAGAAAAGTTAGTTGATTCTCGAGTTGGAGTCAATCTAACGTTCAATGAAGCGAAAGAAATGGGTAGTATTATTAAGCCATTAATTACCCAAGGCCAATCATTATATGCCATCGTTAATAATCATCCAGAGCTTGGAGTATGTGAGAGAACTCTATATAACTATATCGAAGGTGGTATCTTTGCTTGTGTGGGTTTACATAATGTAGATCTTAGATGTAAAGTATCCAGAAAAATATCAAAAAAAGAGGCTGCTACCTATAAAAAAAGGGAGAATAAAGAATATTTGAAAGGAAGAACTTATAATCTATATGAAGATTATATGACACTTCATCCAAATGTTCCTATCGTGCAAATGGATACTGTTTATAATGACGGATCAAACGGGCCATTCCTACAAACATTTAAGTTTTTAGATTATGGTTTTATATTTTCACTTTATCATGAAATAAGAGACAGCCAAAGTATGTTAGATGGAGTGAATATCTTACATAGTATATTAGGAGATTTGTTTATCCCAAGCGTTCATATTCTACTTACTGATAGAGGTACAGAATTTGTAAGAGCCGATGAAATAGAAATGGATAAAGGACTAAGAAGGACCAAGGTCTATTACTGTGATCCTATGGCCTCTGGTCAAAAAGGAAGTTTAGAGAATAAACATAAAGAGTTAAGATATGTGCTTCCTAAGGTAGTAGATCTTATTCAATTAGGCTTAATAGATCAAACTACTTTAAATAAAGTATTATCTCATGTGAACTCTTATCCCTTAGAATCACTCAAGGGAAAGACTCCTATCGAAATGATAAGATTCTTAAATCCGAAGTTGCTTGAGAAGTTTATAGATTTTGGTATACAAGAAATAGAAAAAGATAAGGTCGTCCTAAAACCTTATCTCCTAAAAAAATAATATAATCATAGAATAGGCATCACCACAATTACAGTATTACCAAGTGGAACTTAGTCTTTCACCTTAAAAAAATCGCTAAAGTCCATATCCTTTTGTGTACCCAAAATTCTATTGATCCTAATTATAAACTGTACGAACTAGAAGTTAAGTTTACAAATCTAAAGATATAGAGATAGAAATAACTTCCATCTCTATTATACTATTTAAATTTGCATGTGTAAATTCTACTTTAAACTAAATGTTTTTAAAGTGGAAGTTAACTTTTCTTTTCAGCATACTTCTTTGGAATACAAATTAACTTCATCATGCGCAAATAAAATATTTTCTTGTTTAAATGCTGAATAAATTTCTTCAAGCAATTCAAATTTTAAAGTATAATAATCACTAGTTTGACACCATACTCTCAACATAATTGTTACTTTGTTATCACTTATTTTATTTATTTTAATTACCGGTGCTTCTGATTTGATCGAGAAGCGATGATTTATGACAATTTTTGAAATGATATCTCTAACTCTTGCATAATCATTGAGATAATCTATCCTAAATTCTAATTGTAGTCTACGACGAGACTCGCCTGTCTCATTGATAATTATGTCATTAACAAGGCTGCCATTTGGCACAATAACACGCTGGTTATCGATTGTATTAAGTACTGTGTGGAATATTTGAATAGCTTTTACACTGCCCGAGACATTATCTACTTCAATCCAATCCCCAACTTTAAATGGCTTATTAACTAATATTAATATACCTGAGGCTAGATGAGATAAACTATCTTTTAGCCCTAATGACACTGCTGCTCCTAGTGTTGTGAATATTGCAATAATACTAGTGCTGCCTACACCTAATGATGATAATGCAGTCAAAAAAATAAATAACCGCGCAATTGTTTGAAAAACAGATAATAAGAACGACTGTAATGTTCGATCAAAATTAGCTTTTTCCATCATTCGCCTAACTATTTTTAATAAGTATTTGCTAACCAAATAACCAAAAACTAATATCCCTATACATGACAATACATTTCCTAAGGCAGAGTCCATAAACTTCTCTAAATAAATATTTATCTTTTCTTGCATACAATCACCATAATAAGTATTAACTAGTATGTCAATTATAATACAAGTAGCTATTCACGATTATATATTTCTAATATATCTTTTAAACGCCCTATAATATTTTCTTTTAGAGATAATGGGTAGATAACCTCTATTTGATTTGATAGCATTAATATCCACCCAATTAATCCTTCAGAAATCATAACATCTTTTTTCCTAATTTCGATAAATTGTTTAGTTTCGTTAATTACTTCTATGTCCACTCCAAATTGATCAATTACTACTCGTAAGATATCCTTATGAACCTTAAGTTGTAAGTCTTGTTGGCTACTAGCCATAAACATATTTACCATATTCGCTTTTATCTCTTGAAAATCAAATTGTTCACGATAATCGTAATATCCTTTTTTCCCTATACCTGTAACTTGGCGCATACGATCTAGGCGATATGTAGATAAGTTATTTCGTCGCTTATCAAAATAGCCAATTATATAATACCTACCATCTACCATAAATATCTCATACGGGCTTACAACATAGAAAGTAGCATCATTATTTTTATCTTTACTATTACCATTATGACGGTATGTTTCCTTTACACTAAGCTGACTACGATCTGCATTTATCTCATAGTCAACGTAATGAAATTTTATTGCATGACCATTATAAATTGCTCTTGTAATAGTATTCAATTTAACTAGAGTTCCATCTTCTTGAGCAGTTATTAGCGGGTTTGCAACTTTCAATCGCTGTTGTTGAGTTGAAGATGAAACATTATTAAGTTTATTTTCTAGATGTTTCATTTCCTTACTAGATAATTGTTTAGAAGAATAGATTGAATCTTGTAAAAACTTATACTCTGCATCACTAAAAAAATCATTTTCTAAAGCATATCCTACATTATGAATAGTTTTAATTTTCACTCCATTATTCAGATATTCCAATACTTCATTTAGTTTTTCTACGCAAGTAGATACTTGTTTTAAAGACAATGATATTTTATAATCATGACTCAATAACTCAATTATCTCTTTTCTACTAATACCAAGAGCAGATGTATAATCATAACTCTTAATAATATCTAATACAT
This sequence comes from Coprobacillaceae bacterium, assembly GCA_031555175.1. Lineage (GTDB taxonomy): Bacteria > Bacillota_I > Bacilli_A > Erysipelotrichales > Coprobacillaceae > JAVBUP01. The sequence continues at coordinate 2,971 of JAVBUP010000060.1, read as the reverse complement.
AAAACATAATAACAGGATTGTTCATAATACCTCCTAATAATGTGACACTTGTTGTAATTGACTAAATGATCCTTTCAATCTTGTGAGAATTGGTATTCTCTTTCTAACCACGTATAGATCTAGATTATTGATAAAATCATTATCCTCTTTAAGCGAATAAGGAAGATTTTCTAATTCATGTATTCTACTTATTAAATTGTTTTGTGCTTTTGATAAGCAATTTGCCAATTGAGCTATAATTTCTTCGATAGCAGCTAAATGGCGAATTATACAATATGCTTCTAGATCTAACCCAATTGTTTTCTTTTCCTCTAAAATTGAAAACAATAGCATTTGACGATATAAATTAGCCTCTATATGATCATCATCAAATAATGTATTAAAAATACTAATAGTATCTTCAAATTCTGATAAATCTTGAGCTTTCGCCACACTCTTTTTAAAATAACTTAACACTTGTCTCTCAACTAACTCATTACGAGCAAACCATTTTTTGATACCATCTATATCTATCACTAGTTCATGTTTTAACGTACCAAATAGTAATGAACTATTAATGTTAATACTAGCAGCAATTAAAAATGTTTTTACTTCTCTAAATTCTTTATGCGAAACTTCTTGATATGTCTTGAAAACCATATTTGTTACCTCCTATACTGTACACTGTAAGTATAGAAGTTTAATACATTTTTATCATATCAAAAAACAGTTTGAAGTGTCAATATTCGACTTTTCAAACTGTTTACATTATTTAAGCATTTCTTCAATTAGTTCATATACATAATCAACACATTTGGCATGTTCTTTGATCTTCTTTTCAACTCGGTTAAACGTATAACCATGATCTGCGATTTGAATCATTGATAAATCATTATATGAATCGCCAATGCAGTATGTTTCCAAATCTTCTTGTAAATAGTTTAATAGTTCTTTTACACCATTTCCTTTTGAACATCCACTAGGAACGATATCAACATAATGTTGATTAAAAAAGCACTCTACTTCATCCTTATATTCATCCATTATCTCTGCAACAATACTTTCCAAAATATCGATTTTTTCATTGACTTGGTTTAAACCAATAATATGATATTTATCAGAGTTTTTAAGCTCATCAAAAAAATCCAAATCGATATCAAACATACCATCAACTGTAAGCTCAGATATTTTACCATCCTTATTAAAGAAGTTACGAGCACCATTACAATAATATGTGACAATTTCATTATCATGGCTATATTTTTCCATGATTGCATTCCCAACCTCTTTTGAAATTACTCTCTCAAAAATAGTATTACCCCTGTTATCAACTATATGGCCCCCATTGCATAATACTAAATAATCATATTCAATGGGAAATTGTTTAAGCGTTGGCTGAATATCAATAATATTTCTTCCAGTACAGATCACCACAATGTATCCATTTTCTCTCAACTCTTTTAATGCTATAAAATTTTTAGGATTTAATTCATCTGTATGGTGAATTAAGGTTCCATCTAAATCAGAAAATAATATCTTTTTCATAATTACACCTCTGTGCCTATTATAACTTGAAATAATTGTCTAAACAATTGATTATCGCATTATGAAAATTATTTAACTGTTTTATATGGCCAACTCATTATCCCACCAATATCATAAACCTGAGTAAAGCCATGGCTCAATAGTAAATGGCAAGCTTGATGGCTTTTTCCACCATTAAAACAATACACATAAACTGGGACATTTTTATCTAACTGATGAATATGATTAGGTAACATCGCTAATGGTATGTTAGTGGCATTTTCGATATGATCAACTCTATATTCAACTGGATCTCTAACATCTAAGATGAGACATGGATGCTGCATCCCTTGATAAGCTGTTTGTGGATCTAGTTTTATATAATTTGTACGAAAAAAATACATATAATCCCCTCCTATTTTATTCTATGAATATTTTGATTGATGTGACCAAGAATAATTATGAGGTGATAATATGAGTAAAAAAGAAGTTAAGAAAAAAACAAATAATACTGAAGATAAGAAAAGTGATAGTATTCAAGTTAAAGCTGAAGACAATAAATTAAACGAAAACATCAATGATTTAAGTAATATCGGTGTTACACATTAAGATAGCTCACTATTATGTGAGCTATCTTTTATACTAAAAAAGATGTATTTCTACATCTTTTAGGCATTATCCATAGTAGTTAAATTTACAACCCAGCGCTTCTTTCTCCATAAATGAATAGCTAAATAATTCTTTAAGAATTCAAAGCATTCTATACCAGCATAGAAAATAATAATGTTTGGTGCGAAGAAGAAACTAATTATTGTCGCTGTCATTGCTGGACAGCAAAAGCTAAATAACGCATCTAGCAGCAATGTTGACTTCATATCTCCTCCAGCACGTAACGTAAAGAATGTCGAAACAGATACTACATAAAATGGTAGGAAGAAACATTTAATTCTCAGAAGTGTTACGATGTAATCATTAACCTCGCTAGAATAACTATATGCTTTAGGAATAAATGGAGCCCCTACAAATAATAATATTGATATTCCTAATGAAACCATTACGGCGAAAGCAGTAAGCTTTTTTGAATTTTCCACTGCTTCATCAAGCTCATTTGCTCCTAGACGTTTTCCTATCATAATCGAGATAGCAGATGAGATACCACCAAAGATAATAAATGCAATATTTGAAACTGTATCTACCACACTTAAAGCAGGAACAGCGCCAGTATTTGTTATGGAATAAGCTCTAAAAATTAAAATCATTGAGCTAGACCAAATTAATTCATTTGCCATAAACGGGATAGCTTTTATTATAATCGTTTTTAATAACTGATAAATTATAATCTCAAGTGCAACACATAAAAAAGACTCATAGAAATTACTATGTTAAAATGTAAGTGACCAAACAAGCAAATTAACAGGAGGTAATAACTATGAGCTACTATCATCTTACCATAGATGAGCGTTGTTGT
>JAVBUP010000062.1:0-25507 GCA_031555175.1 Coprobacillaceae bacterium | reverse complement strand
TAAGAGTTGGACATAGGTATCATTTCCTTTCATAGATTTGTGTGCAAACTAATCATACAAAAGGAATCGTATTTATGTCTATTTATTTTTTCTTTAAAAATAAAAGATTCTACTTTACCCCTACGGATATTGTAGAACCTAATATTGTTGTCTTTTTTTACTTTGAAATTTTGGCTAACTATCTAGTACTTGCACTATATTAAAGTAGCTATATGATATATATGAATTGCTATTATGTTGAAATAATAAGAAAATAGATATGACAAAGAATATATTGAGTATAAAGCCATGCTATTTTATTTCCTTATTGGCTCAGTTTTTTCAAGATCTTCTTTAGTTCTTGCCAGTGGGCTTAGAACTAAACTTGATTCATTTTTCTTTAGTTTGTTAAGCTCAATTTGCTCATGACTAAAATTATTCATTTCCATAAAAATCACCCCACTAGTTAGTATATGAATACATGTTAATAATATGAGAAACTTTAGGTATCATAATTCTATTATTAACAAATAAGGTACTATTCATGCAAATATGATATAATTATTTTAGGATGTGATAGGATGAACCCATATATGGTACAAGAAGATATTGGTCTTTTGGAGACGTTATTGAAAATGTTTCCAAACCAGTCGAGAAGCAAGGTAAAAGAGTATTTAGTAAAAAAAGAAGTCTATGTGAACAGTGTTAATGTAACTCAGTTTGATTATCCTCTTCGCTCAGGTGATATTGTAGAAATAAAGAAGTACAACAAGAATGCATTACCATTTGAAATCATTTATGAAGATGCTGAAATTATTGTTATAAATAAACCAGCTGGTTTACTAACAATGGCAAATGAAAAAGAAAGGGTCAAAACCGCATATCATTTAGTCTATGAATATGTACGCCTGCAACGCAAAAATAATCGGATATTTATCGTTCATCGTTTAGACCAAGACACTTCAGGATTATTAATTTTTGCAAAGAAAGAGAATATAAAAAATCTTTTGCAGGATAAATGGAATGAAATTATGAAAACTCGAGGATATGTAGCACTTGTTGAGGGAAATCTTGACAAAAAGCATGGCAGAATACATAGTTGGTTAAAGGAAACAAAGACTTACTTGGTCTATTCATCCAATATAAAGGGGGATGGACAAGAAGCGATTACGGATTATGAAGTCATTGAAGAAAATGATAATAACTCATTACTACAGATTTACTTGTCTACTGGTCGTAAAAATCAAATTCGAGTACATATGCAAAGTATTGGTCATAGCATTGTTGGCGATGCCAAATATGGAGCGGCCACAAATCCAATTAAAAGATTGGGCTTGCATTGTAATATTTTGGAGTTTACTCATCCAATTTCCAAGAAGCAGTATAGTTTTAAAACAGGAGTGCCACCACAATTTAAGCTGAGGTAATATATATGAATGCACGTAAAAAACTAGAAATAAGAATGAATCAAGAAGTGAAATATTCACTTCGAAAGAATAAACGCTATGTGATTGCACCATGTAGTGATTATATAGAAATATTGAATAGTTGTGAATTTGGCGAAATAATCACGTTGGAACAATTAAAAAGGAAAATTGCTGATAAATATCAAGCGGATGCCACTTGCCCTGTTACAAGCCTTAGAAACATTAAATACATTGCATATGCAAGCGAAGAGAACTTTCAAGAATGCAAAATGCATCTTTATCCGTATTGGCGTTTAGTAATGAAAAATAATCGCCTAATCCGTGATTTTGAATTTCAAAAGGAATTATTGGAAGCTGAAGGGCATAAAATTATTTGTATAAATCGAGATAATTATCTGGATATGTAAACAACTATCACCCACTTCATACAATAGTATAGGTGGGTGATTTTGTGAAGAAGGGAATTATTTGTGAGTTTAGAGAGATTTTCTTTTCAATACCACCAAAACAGTATGCTTTATTATCGTTTCTAATTGGAATATTGTTAGCAGATGAACTAGATATTGATGAGCAAAACTCACTTGGATCATTTCTCCAGTCTGTTGGTCAGACTATTTCGATGATAGCAACACAAAGATCATTATTGGAGAATTTAGATGATAAAACAGATAATACACAAGATCAAATTGATAGATTAACTAAACAAGTCGAACAATTAAAAAAACAAATAGAAAAAACGAGTGATTAATAGCTTAATTACTCATTTTTTAGTGAGAATGAAAAAGTTGGTATCCCTGTGCTATAGGGGGCAATATCGTATTGTTGGAAATAGAGGATTAAGTAGTCATTAACGAAGTAAAATTGTTTTGGATTAAATGTTTGGTATACTCTTTTATTAGCATCATCAAAATATGTTTCTTTGTTTAGAGAAATTTGGTAAATAACAGCTTGTTTGCTGACAAGATAGTTTTTTGATTCATCAATCATATCTAAAGTAATTTTACGCTTTAATAAAGTATCCCAAGTATCAGATCTTCTAATAGTACTACCATGTGCTCCACCAGTATAAGTATATTGGTCATAATAGTAGCTAATATACTTATCATCAGTAAAAGAGATATTATATTTTAAAACCGCCTGATAGGAATGAAAAGGAAAATTGCTAGCAATAGAGTCTTTGTATGTCTCAATTGCTTGTTTGTATAGAGTTGTTTTACACATGTGTTCGAAGACTTTAATTTCAAGTTCAATTTTAGATTGGATATATGGATGTTTTGGCTCAACAAATAAAGGATATGTAACTTGGTAGTCTAGTACCAAATTATTGTCAAAGTATAGTTTTCTTCTTATGCACTTAGTTGTATATGTATTCATAATTTTCACCTCAATTGATTTTATGAAATGAAATAATAAAAATGATAATTATTTATCGACAATCTTTCAAATAATGAAAATCAATAAATACTATTTGTATAACATTGTCCATATTGATACAATAGTCGAGAGGTGAAATTTATGGGGAAACTTAAGAATTATTATCTGTATTATATTGTTACCTATATTGGAATTGGTGCGTATTTCCCATTTCTAAATGTTTATTTAGAAAAAAATATTGGCCTTTCAGGATTACAAATTGGGCAAATTGGATCTTTTACACTATTTGTTGGGATGCTGGCATCTCCATTATGGGGAATGATTTGTGATAAGACAAAAAAATATAAAACAATGTTGGCAATTATGACAGTAATGACTACATTGGCTGTATATTTTCTATTTAACGCTTATACATATGTTTATGTATTATTTCTATTATCAGTGCAAACATTTTCAAGGGCAGCACTATTTCCAGTAATGGATAGTTTAACGATGGCATATTGTGATCAACATGGTAAAGACTTTGCGCCAATCCGCGGTTTAGGATCAGCAGGATATGTGGCAGGTAGTTTTGCCGCTGGGTTAGCAGCAGACTGGATGGGATTTGATGGAGCGTTCTTAACAGTGTTTATGATTTGCTTTATCGCATCGCTGGGGCCATTATTCATGCTAGATAAGCCTGAGATGAAATCTAATACTGGTGTAAAATCAAGTATGGTTAAGGATTTTGGGGAATTAATCAAAAATAAAAAGTATATTTTTATCTTGTGTTGTACGATACCTACAATCTGTGTTATGAACAGTGGTTGTGGGTTTGCTGGTAATCATCTTGTCACAACACTTGGTTCTAATCAAAGCATAATATCATGGTTTACTATGATGTGTGCCTTACCTGAAGTTGTATTTATTGCAGTATTTAATAAGATATTAGATAGATTTGGTTATAAAAAACTATTTATTGTTGCATTATTAACACAAATGTTAAGGTTCGCTGTTTATGCATTTATACCATCTTCATTAACTTTTTTAGCTATTACTACAGTTCATGCAATTAGTACTGCAATTGGAACAGTTGGCGTTATGAACTATATTAAGAAAGTTGTCGAACCACATATTATGACTACTGCTTTTACGTTATATGGCTCATTTGTATCATTGATTCAAGCAATATTCAATATTGTATTTGGAAAAATGTATATGAGTATCAATAGTTATTCAATTTTCATTGCTTCATTAATTATTACTGGTATTGGTCTAATATTTATTTCTCGTACTAAATACTTAGATATTATGGAGAATAGGTATGAGTAGGGTTTATGGAATAACTGGTAGCATAGCTTCTGGTAAATCAACAACGACTCAGTATTTAGTACAAAAAGGCTATAAAGTTGTAGATGCTGATAAGATAGTTAAGAAATTACAAGAGAGTAATGAAGAAGTGATTAGAAATATTATTGAAACTTTTAATGTTGATAATAATGGTAAAATAGATCGTAAAAAGTTAGCCGAATTAGTTTTTAATAACCCTGTTCAAAAGGGTAGATTAGAAGCAATTATGCATCCACTAGTAATTGAAGAGATGAAGGAAAGTGTCAATAAAACTGATGGTATTATTTTCTTAGATATTCCTCTTTTATATGAAGCAGATTTAAAATATCTATGCGATGAAGTGATTGTGATTTATGCTCCAGAAGATACTTTGATTGAAAGAATCATGAAGCGTAATAAGTTATCTAAAGTTGATGCGCAAAATCGAATACAAGCACAAATGAGTATTGATAAGAAAAAAGAATTAGCGGATATAGTAATAGATAACTCAAGAGATTTAGATCATCTATACAAGCAAATTGATGAGTTGTTATTGAAAATAGGACAGTAGTCCTATTTTTTTACTTTTTTCTTAGTAATTAATGGATATACTAATGATGGTGGTGTTATGAAAGAAGAATACGCATATATTTATCATTTAAGTGATTTACATTTAGGACTTAAGAAAAATGATGATAAAAAGAATACACTGTACAAAATACTAGAGACTAGAATGAAAGAAAATGAATCTAGTGTAAAACCATATTTCTTAATAACTGGGGACTTAATGAGTTCACCCACAAATAGTAATTTAGTAAAAGCTAACTCTTTTTTATTTCATTTGAAATATCAATATAACGCTCATGTGAGCTTTGTATTAGGCAATCATGATGTTGAACATTTAGGAATTGGCTTTGGCAGAAATATGAAAAGTAAGGTACTATCGTTTCTCTTGGATGAAAAAGTCAGAGTTTTAGAGGAATTAAAAATAATACTAATTCGCTTAGACTCTAATACAGCTGGTCAATTTGCTCGTGGTATGGTTGGTAGACAGCAACTCGATCAAGTAGATTATTTGCTAAATAAGATAACTAATAAAGATATATATACTATTATTGTTATGATGCATCATCATTTGCTACCTGTAAAGAAGCCAGCTGATTATCAAAAAAAATTTAGTGAGAAATACTTTAGTAAAGTTATTGAACCAACAAAAATCCTTATCGATAAAGAATTAGTATTATCTTGGTTAAAAAGGAATAATATTAAGTATGTCTTGCATGGGCATAAGCATATTCCGATGATTCAAGAACTGGCTGGAATAAATATTATTGGTTGTGGTTCATCAACTGGAAGTTTAAAACGTCATGATGATTATGTACAGTATATGTCAATAATCGAAATAAAGTATAATATGGGAACTAAAGAAATAGATCAATGTAATATTTTGAATTTTGATAATCATAATATTAGTAACTTTAAAAATGAAATAAAAGTATTTAATTTGTAATAAGTTTGTAATAAAATGTAGCTATAATACGGGTATATTATAAGTAGGAGGTTTTAATATGAAGAAATCGTTTATGACAACTTTATTGTTTTTTACATTAATTGTTTCATTGATAGGAAATACATATGCAATTATAAAGGTTCAAACATTAACTAATACGGTTGAAAATATGAGCACAGGAGGCTCGAAGACAAATGCTACTAATGTAGATTATAACTATGACATTAGTAGTGATATAACTGATGTTATTGAAGAGGTAAGTGATAGAGTAGTCGCTATTGTGGTGTATACTAATAATACTGCTTCATCAAGTGGTAGTGGTGCTGTTTATGAGGTAAATGGGAATAAAGTATATATTGTCACTAATCATCATGTTATTGATGGTGGGACAAAAATAGAAGTATTATTCTCTAATGGACAATCGGTTACTGCATCTGTGGTAGGTAGTGATAAATACTATGATTTAGCACTATTAGAGTTAACTGTTGATTTTGAGGTTAAAGCATTTGATTTAGGTGATTCAGATCTATTAAAGGTCGGAGAAACAGCTTTAGTTATTGGTAGTCCTCTTGGCATAGATTATGCTGGTACAGTAACACAAGGTATTGTTTCAGCTGTTGATAGAATTGTTAGTGTTGATGTCAATGATGATGGTATTGATGATTGGGATGCAACAGTAATTCAAACAGATGCTGCTATTAACCCCGGAAATAGTGGTGGTCCAATCATTAATGTTAAAGGAGAATTAGTTGGAATTGCTTCTATGAAAATTGCAGATAGCTCGGTAGAAGGCATGGGGTTTGGTATTCCAGTAAATGTTGTCAAAGAAGTTTTAACAGAGTTGAAAGAAAATGGTAAGATTACTAGACCGGTGTTAGGTGTAAGTACATTATCACTAGATTCACTTACTGGCTTTGCTAGACAAAGGTATGGAATTAGTACTTCGCAAGAGCATGGGTTATATATCGCAGAAGTATCGACCGCTTCAGCAGCAAGCGAAGCTGGTTTACAAAAAGGAGATATTATTGTCTCACTAGATGGCATTGAGATTACTTCATATAAAGTATTTATCCAAACTTTATATTCTAAGAAGCCAGGAGATAAAGTATCAATAGGAATTATTCGTGATGATAAGTCGATGACTATTACAGCGAATTTAAAATAAACCTGAGCATTCAGGTTTTTTTCTTGTATTCAAGACACACATCATTTAAGATATGAGTAATAGGAGGTATGGTTAGATGAAAGAATTAAGATTAGATCAACTAGAAGTGATTGAAGATATTGAAAGTGATTTAAGTTTTAGAATTGAGAATGATTTAGATATCTATCGTTTATCACTTACAAATAAAAAACTATCTCGAGAAAATATTGCTAGAAAAAGATTAGAATTTTCATCATGTTACTTTGAAAAAATCACTTTTGAATGCATTGATGAGAATAGTTTGAGCTTTGTAGATTGTGTTTTTAAGAATTGTGATTTCTCTAATTATACTTTTAATGACTCAACTATAGTAAGATGTAACTTTATCGAATGTAAATTTGTTGGAACATCATTTCATTTATCTTTATTGAAGGAATGCAAAGTAGATAATTGTGTACTTCGCTATGCCGTATTTGATCACACTAAAGTTAATGGAACAGTTTTCAAACATAATGATTTCACTCAAGCTTATATGCAGGATGTTGAGTTTGTTAAAACAACTTTTACTGAAGATAAATTTGAAGAAACTACATTCTTACACACTAAGTTAAAGGGTATTGATTTTACTACGTGTACTATTGAAGGAATAATAGCAGATCCATATGATGTTAAAGGAATGATAATCAATATGCATCAAGCAGCTAGTCTAGTTGGACTACTAGGGGTAGTAGTTAAATATTAACATTTATATTTAAGTGTGTTTAATGTATAATAAAGGTAATTAATACCTTTTTTTAGTGGAGATAATATGGAACGAACAATAGATAGTATATATGGAAAAATTACATATGATTTAGTATATAAAAATAATAAAAACATGTATGCTAGAATAAAAAATGGAAGAATAGTTGTTACTGCATCCCCATTTTTTCCAGTTAATAAAGTAGATCAGTTTGTAATAAGTAATTATCTTAAATTATCTAATACTATTAAAAGCATTTCTGTACAGTCATTTAATGAATTTGATAAAGTTATGCTTTTAGGGCAAACTTATCAAATAGTTTATACTGATAAAAAAGCGTATATAGAAGATAGGTATATTTATCTAGATGGTGTTGATCCGCGTAGATCGCTACAAGATTTTTATATGCGTCAGGCTCAGATATATTTTATGAAACGGGTAAATTATTTTACTGATACATTCAGTTATTTTCCCAAGCCAATAGTAAAACTTCGCTATATGAGAACGATGTTTGGTAATTGCTATTTTAGGCAAAACATAATTAAGCTTAATCCGATATTAATGAAATATGATAGTAAAGTCATAGATAGTGTGATAGTGCATGAATTATGCCATTTCCTTGTGCCCAATCACTCTAAAGACTTTTATAACCATGTTTATGCAATTATGCCAGATTACAAGCTGCAACGACAAAAACTACGTAAAGAGAGGGGTATACTATGATAACATCTGTCCAAAATGAAACAATCAAAGAGCTATTAAAATATCATCAAGCAAAATATCGTAATAGTGATAAGAAATATCTAGTTGAGGGGTGGCATTTAGTAGAGGAAGCATATCGCAAAGGTGTTGTAGATATGATTATTACAACAGTCACTGTTGTTGATAAATTTATAGGTGTAAAAATATTAGAAGTATCTAAAAACGTCCTAAATAAACTTGCTTTTACTTCAACACCACAACCAATAATGGCATTGTGTAAAGTGGTGGATATAAGTATTGATTATAATAAAATGAAAAAATTAGTTATACTTGATGGATTGCAAGATCCTGGCAATGTTGGTACGATTATCCGTACTAGTTTAGCGTTTGGTTATGATGCCGTAATATTGTCTGATGATAGTGTTGATTTATATAATGATAAGTGCATTAGAGCTACGCAAGGCTCACTATTTCATATCCCATGTTTACGAGGAGATATCATTGAAGTAATTACAAAGATTAGGGAATATGGTGGTTTTGTTTTAGCTACTAGTCTACATAACGCAAGAGAATTAAATGAATATAATCAAGATAATGTGTCGTTAGTATTTGGTAACGAAGGTAAAGGCGTTAAGGAAAGTACAATGGCAGTATGTAATGGCAGTGTTTATATCGATATGAGTGGCATCGATTCATTAAATGTGGCCATAGCTGCTGGTATTGCCTTATATTATTTTAAATAATGGAAGATAATATCTACGTATTATTTGCGTTATCACTGCCTGGGACCAAAATTGAATATCCATTTGGGCCTGAGATGTTGGTCGTTAAGGCGTATGGTAAGATGATGTTGATAGTCAGCGTTACAAATGGGAATATGAATATGTCTATGAAATGTAATCCTGCTTTAGCTATCTCGTTGCGTGACGAGTTTGATTATATAAGGCCAGGCTATCATTTAAATAAGAAACATTGGAATACTGTTTATTTAGATCAGCTGGTTAGGGAAGAAAATATTAAGTTTCTCATTGAACATTCCTATGAATGTGTCATCCATGCTCTACCGAAATTTAAACAAGAGGAGATAAAAAATAATGGATATTATCGCAAAGAAAATTCTAACAAAGAACAAAAACCATTTGAATGGTAATTGGTTTCCTAATCTCTATAATTTGAATATTTACCGCGGGTGTAATCATGGATGTATTTACTGCGATAGCCGTAGTGAATGTTATCGTAATGATGATTTTGATATTGTTAAAACGAAAGTTAATGCTTTAGAATTGTTGAATAAAGAATTGGCAACAATGAAAGAGAAAGGCACAATTGGCTTTGGATCTATGTCTGATCCCTATAATGCTATTGAAAAGACTAAACTTTATACAAGGCAGGCCTTAGAAATAATTGCATTTCATAGTTATCCATTACAAATCACAACTAAAAGTGATTTGATTACTAGAGATATTGATATATTAAAAAAGATAAGTAAGAACTCGTTTTGCAATGTAGCAATTACTATTACGACTTGTGATGATAAACTAGCTAGTGTTATTGAACCATATGCTCCAAGTCCTACTAAAAGATTGGCAGCTATAAAGGAGCTATCAGAGGCAGGTATTTATGTTGGTGTATTATTAATGCCTTTATTACCATGGATTACAGATAATGAGGAAAATGTGAGAGATGTGATAAATAAAGTTCATGAAAATGGTGGGAAATATATTATTCCATTCATGGGTGTCACACTTCGGGATAGACAAAGAGATTATTTCTATACTAAGATTAGTCCTGAACTAAAAGTAAAATATATTAATACCTTTGGGCAAAACTATGTATGTGAGCGCAAAGAGGCAAAAAAGATATACGAGATACTCAATCAAGAATGCAAGAGAAAAGATATGGTTTATAGATTTAATAACATGCAAAAGATTAATCTTAAAAACAGTGAACAGCTATCGCTCTTTTAGTTGTAAAAGAGAGGGTAAATTTGTATAATGATAAAAGGAGGTGATACCTTGAAGAATAAGAAAAAGAGTATTGTTGCAATCGTTGTGGTGTCAGCCACATTAATAGTAGTTTCACTATATACATTATTTGGAAGAAACTTTACAATGCCTGAGAATATATTGAAAGATTCATTTCAAATGGTAGAATATTATTTGTTTAAAAGTCCAATGGAAAATATTAGAGGTATCATAACTAAGTTTAATAAATTAGATGATGTTTATAAAGAAAATGAAATATTAAAAGAGCAACTTAATCGTATTGCTCAAGTAATAAATGAAAATAACGTACTGAAGGCTGATATTGAAGAATTAAGAGCCTTACTAGGCATAGAATTCTTGCCAAGTGATTATCAAAGTCAAATTGCTGTAGTAATGGATAGAGATATTGAGAGTTGGCAAAGTGAATTAGTAATAAGTTTAGGACGTAGTAACGGCTTAGAAGAGGGTATGGTAGTTGTAAATGATAAAGGCATGGTAGGTAGAGTTAGTGTTGTTGGCGAAGCAACATCAACTGTAACTCTCTTATCAACTGAGAAATTGAAAGACCAATTGCCTGTCATGGTGCGTTGCGAGGATGGAACGTATGTTTATGGGATATTAAATGGCTTTGATGTTCAAAAGCAAGCCTATGAAGTTAAATTGCTATCAAGCACTACAACAGTACAAATTGGGGCAGAAGTTTCAACTTCAGGATATGGTGGTAGAAGTCCGCGTGGAATATTAGTTGGATCTGTATTAATGATTGATAATCGTTTTGATACAAATGCGCCATATATATATGTGGAACCAAGTGTAGATTATGGTGCTATAAATTATGTCTCTGTAGTGAGAAGAGCGGATACACAATAATGAGTGAGTTAAGAAAAGTATCAATACTGACAATTTTGTTCTTTATGATTGATAGTGTTTTGACTAGTTTTGTCCCCATTAGCTTTACCAAATCATCCACAATGATTATTCCTTGTTTAGGATTTATGATGTTTGCTATGAATTGTTTTGTATTTAGAAAGAATGATTGTCTATTATATGCCACAATTGCTGGAGCTTTCTATTCAGTAGTCTATGCTAAGAGTTTATTATTCTATGTAGTTATATTTGCATTAATTGCCTTTTTAATAAGGAAAATAATCAATTTTATCTCATTTACCTACTTTGAGGTATTATTAGTGTTCATTTCGACAATTTTCTTAAAAGAAATAGTAGTATACTTATTTATGTATGCTACTAATCAAACAAGTTTAGGAATTGTTGAAATGTTTATTAATCGTTTAATTCCAACAATTACTTTTAATATTCTTGTTTCATGGATAGTTTACTTTACTCATGTAAAAGTATTTAAGATTCAGAAATGGAGTGGGAATGATGTGTATAAGAGTGAGAGGGAAGAATGATATATTATATTTTCAATTTGATGAAAATGTAGTGTTTAATGATTTATATGAAGAACTTAAAAAGCTGTTAGGGTTACCTGCTTTTAATAAAAACGGGTATTATTCTAAGGGCTTTTTTGATTTTGGAAGTCGAATTCTGTATGAAATTGAAATAGAAAATATTTTAGATGTTTTGATAAATCATAAGAACTTACTTCTTGTTGGTATAAATCATCCCGAAAATTCACAGAAATACACAAAAGTAGTTCATACCACAATTCATTCAGGAGAAGTAGTAGAAATTTATGAAGATGTAGTATTTGTTGGCAAGATTAATAAAGGGGGATTGCTAAAATCACTTGGCAATGTTTATATAGTAGGCAATGTTTTAGGAGATATAGAGTTAATCTGCCGCAGTAGTAAAATCTATGGGGACAGCTTTATGGGAGCTAATATCAAAATATTTAATAAGAATATTAAAAATCTGACAAATTTTTCGGCCTCTTCAATATATTATGAGGATGGGAAAATTATTATAGATAATGGGGTGGAACATAATGTCTAGGGTTATAGTAGTAACATCAGGAAAAGGTGGAGTTGGGAAAACTTCTATCACGGCTAACTTAGCAATTAGTTTGGCAAAAAGTAAACATCGAGTATGTATCATCGACGCTGATTTTGGATTGAAGAATATGGATTTAGTCTTGGGATTGGAGAATAGAGTCATCTATGATATTAAGGATGTTATTGATGGGAAATGTAGTTTAGAAAAGGTTATTGTACGAGATAAAAGATGTGAAACACTATATCTTTTACCATCTTGTAAGTCATTGCATTTTGCTGATATAGATATTGGCCATATGCAAAACATAGTCGCTAAACTGAAAATAGATTTTGATTTCATTTTAATTGATTGTCCTGCTGGAGTAGAGAAAGGATTCCAATATGCTATTGGGGTAGCTACAGAAGCAATTGTTGTAGTAAACCTAGATATCTCAAGCATTAGGGATGCTGATCGTGTGATTGGACTTTTATTAAAAGAAGGAATCACAAACATAAAATTAATTACAAACAAAGTAAATATGGAATACATAGAGGATAATAAAACATTAGACATCGATGATGCTACTAATGTCTTATCTATCCCACTACTTGGCATTGTCTATGATGATTCAAGTATGATTGAAGGGAATAATAAAGGATGTCCTGCCTTATTTCTACCTAAAAACATCTTACACGAATGTTTTGATAACATTGCAAGGAGAATTATGGGTGAGAGCGTACCGTTCTTAAAACTAAAGAAAAAGGGTATTTTCGCTAAATTATTATCAAAGTAGAGTTAACTGCTCTATTTTTTTTATTGAAACATAAAATATAACAGGTGATATAATGAAAATATTTAATAAATTTACTAATATTAAACTAACAATAATTCTACTTAATATTTTACTATTATTATTTTTATTACAACTATCTTATTCATCTTCATTGATTATCCTGATTAAAGATTTTGTGATTAATATCTGTCAACCATTCTTTATTGGGTTCCTCATCGCTTATATTCTATATCCCTATATTAAGTATCTATCAAGAAAAGGAATACCGAATTATCTAAGCATAGTTATTGTCTATGCAA
Organism: Coprobacillaceae bacterium; assembly: GCA_031555175.1. Classification (GTDB taxonomy): domain Bacteria; phylum Bacillota_I; class Bacilli_A; order Erysipelotrichales; family Coprobacillaceae; genus JAVBUP01. The sequence goes on along the minus strand of JAVBUP010000062.1, from coordinate 12,309 downwards.
TTATTATCTTTTTGTTGGGAGGATTAGTTTATTTACTATTGCCACTATTAATAAATCAATCTTCTTATTTCTTACATTCTTTAATAAATAATTTTGAGTTAATCTACAATAAAATCAATACTCTCTTGCAACTAGATCCCGATTTTACTTTTATTATTTACCAACAAGCCCAAACCGTTTTATTTAATTCAAGTGAGTATCTCTTATATACATTATTTTCATTTATATCGCTAGTTGGCAACGGACTAATGAGTTTGATTTTCTCAATTTACTTTATAACATCATTTCCAAAAATAATTTCATATGTTAAAAAAGTCGGGCAGAGGAATAAACTATATAATTATATTTATCATTGTCATCTTAAACTAACTGCATATTTCTCTTCGATGTTAGCATTAATGATAGTAAAGGTAATAGAATACGCTATTATCTTTATCATTATTGGTATTAAGGATTGGTTAGTATTAGCATTATTTACAGGGATTATGGTTTGGTTTCCTTATGTTGGTCCTGTAATCGCTAATGTAGTGATGATAATAGCTGCCTTCAGCTTACCATCGTTCTCATTTATAGTGTTTATTATTCTTTTATTTATTGCCTCGAATTTAGATCAATATGTAATTTCACCAATGTTTCTAATCCATGTCATCAAAATAAATCCTCTTTTTCTATTTTTAATTATGTTTGCTAGTAGTTATTTGCTAGGAATAATAGGAATAGTTATTTCTACACCATTGTGCATCGTCATTCAAATATATATACAAAGAAAAAGAATTATCAACTATGGATAATTCTTGATTACTTTATTATAGAATTATTTTTATTCAAATTTATCTTTGAAACTACATGTAGCACAAAGGGGATGTAATGCTTTATTATCATTGAACCCTTGGATTGATTTGAGATAATCTGGATTAATGAGGATATCTTTTAAATCCGTGGTATAAATATTACCAAAACTAGTTCTGCCTTGATTGTCGAGGCAGCATAATACGACACTGCCATCTACAAGTATCCCAATATGGCTAGAACCCCCATGACAATATTGATTGCTAGTATTGCTATGTATAGAATTGATTGGCCAAGTAAAGATATGATCTTGATTTAGCCAAACTCTATCTACAAGTTTGATTCCAGAAGTCTTATACTTATCTTCATCGTTAAACTTGTAACCAAGATTATTTTGAATTTCTTCTTTTATTACCTTATTGATATCGCTATCGCTACCTAAGTTCCATAAACGCAAACTGATATGAAAATCATTGCTTCTAGTGTTATTAATGAAGCTAAAGACATCTTTTATATATTTCATTTGATTTTCTCCATTATGCTCAGTAAAGCTATGTAATGACAAATTGATTTGCTTGATGCAACTGTGATTTTTTAAAATTGTTTGTTGTTTTGATAGCATAGTAGCATTTGTTGTAATCTTAACATTCATTGTTTCATGATCACATATTGATAATAGTTCATCTAGTTTTGGGTGAAGCAATGGTTCACCCATTAGGTGTAAGTATATTTCGTTTGTATAGGGTTTAATTTGGTTGAGAATGTGACTAAAAGAGTCTATTGACATATACTCTAATTTTCTTGTATGCTGAGGACAAAAAGAACAAGAGAGATTACATATATTTGTAATCTCTATATATACTCGTTTAAACATTTTATAGATCTTGGAAATTAACTAATTCAATGTTATTTTCTGTTAAGAAATCTTTGCAGCGATGATCTAGAAGTACGGCCAAATCATTTGTTCTTTGTAAGTTATAAGTCGTTGTATCAATTAAAGCTTTATCTACAAAGGCAGGGTGACATGGAATTTCAATAATTTCATCCGTATATTTAGTGCAACATTCCACAAAATATTCATATGACACTTTGTCAGCATAGAAGTCAGGTACTACATTACAGAAAGCAAAGCGATATGGTAATTTCATATGAGAACGAACTGGTACATCATATTCACTAGCCAATCTTAGTGTAACTTCTGGATAGTAGGCATGCATATGATGATGGCTATCCAAATGATCTGGTTTCTTTCCAGCATGCTTAATAAATAATTCAATTTGTGATTTCCATTCAGCATATAATTCATCCTGGTTTATATTAGCTGTCCCATCATGATGTAATCTTTGGTTTTTAAAGTTCCCTTCAACATCAGTTAATGAGTTAATCTTTTTTGATAATGGTCGCCCTAATGATAATACTAAATGAATACCAACACCTAGATTAGGATAATCTTTAGCCATCTCTAAAGCCTCTTTACAATAGGGCATGTTCATCATAGTAGTTGTAGATGTTAAAATACCATCTACATGAGCTTTAATAATTCCTAAGGTAACGCCTTCAGTAATACCGAAATCATCTGCATTTACTATTAATTTTTTAATCATTGTTTTTCTCCTTTGGGTACAATATTATGTATAAGACCATTATAATAATAAATGTAAGCGTTGTCTATGAAATGAAATTATTTTATAACAACATATATTTGTAAAAAAGCTATAAAAATGCGAGAAATAGTGCTTGAAACAAGCAAATTGTTTTTATCTATGCTATAATTAAAAGCGGAAAAGAGGAGTGGAAACTATGGAATTTAAAAAAGAGTGGGAAGGTTTCGTAAACGGAAACTGGACTAAAGAAGTGGATGTACGTTCATTCATCCAATTAAACTATACACCATATGATGGTGATGAATCTTTCTTAGCTGGACCAACTAAAGCAACTAACGATCTTTGGGCTCAAGTTATGGAGTTAACTAAGGAAGAATTAGCTAAAGGTGGAGTTCTTGATATGGACACTGAAATCGTATCAACAATTACATCTCATGGACCTGGATACCTAAATAAAGATTTAGAAACTATTGTTGGGTTCCAAACAGATAAACCTTTTAAAAGATCATTACAACCTTTCGGGGGGATTCGTATGGCTGAAACGGCATGTGAATCTTATGGGTATACAGTAGATCCAAAAGTTGTAGAAATCTTTACTAAATATAGAAAGACACATAATCAAGGTGTATTTGATGTTTACACACCAGAAATCAGAGCTGCGCGTAAATCAGGAATTATTACAGGATTACCTGATGCTTATGGACGTGGAAGAATTATTGGGGATTACCGTAGAATTGCATTATATGGTATTGATAACTTAATTCTTGATAAAAAAGATCAAATTACTAACGCATTAACTCGTATGACTGGACATACTATTCGCTTACGTGAAGAGTTAGCTGAGCAAGTTCGTGCTTTGCAAGAAATTAAAGAAATGGCAGCTAGTTATGGGTGCGATATTTCTCATCCAGCAACAAATGCACAAGAAGCTATTCAAGCAGTTTACTTTGGATACTTAGCGGCTGTAAAAGAACAAAACGGAGCTGCAATGTCACTTGGTAGAACTTCAACATTCTTAGATATCTTTATTGAAAGAGATATTAAAAATGGTGTATTTACTGAAGAACAAATTCAAGAGTTTATTGATCACTTCGTAATGAAATTACGTTTAATCAAATTTGCTCGTACTCCAGAATATAATTCATTATTCTCTGGTGACCCTACTTGGGTAACTGAATCAATCGGTGGTATGGGACTTGATGGAAGACCTTTAGTAACAAGAACTTCTTATCGTTTCTTACATACTTTGTCTAATTTAGGACCTGCACCAGAGCCAAATATGACAGTATTATGGTCAAAACGCTTACCAGATGCTTTCAAAGCATTCTGTGCTAAAATGTCAATTGAAACATCTTCAATTCAATATGAAAATGATGATATGATGACTGCTACTCATGGTGACGATTATGCGATTGCATGTTGTGTATCTCCAATGAGAGTTGGTAAAGAAATGCAATTCTTTGGAGCACGTGTAAACTTAGCAAAAACTTTATTATATGCTATCAATGGTGGTATTGATGAAAAATCTGGTGCGCAAGTAGCTCCTAGATACGAACCAGTAACAAGCGAATACTTAGATTATGCTGAAGTATCAGCTAAGTTTGAATCAATGATGTCTTGGCTAGCTAAGCTATATGTTAATACATTAAATATCATTCACTTTATGCATGATAAATATTGTTATGAAAGAGCACAAATGTCATTACATGATAGAGATGTAAAACGTTATTTTGCAACAGGTATTGCTGGATTATCAGTAGCTGCTGACTCATTAAGCGCTATTAAATATGCAAAAGTAAAAGCAATCCGTGATGAAAATGGAATTGTAATAGATTTTGAAATCGAAGGAGATTTCCCAACATATGGTAATAATGATGATCGTGTTGATGAAATTGCTTCAAATATCGTTAAATCAATGATGAATAAAATTAAACAACATCACACATATCGTGAAGGTGTACCAACAATGTCAGTATTAACAATTACATCAAATGTAGTTTATGGTAAGAAAACTGGTAATACACCAGATGGGCGTCGCGCTGGACAACCATTTGCACCTGGAGCTAATCCAATGCATGGTCGTGACAAAAAAGGAGCGCTTGCTTCATTGTCATCAGTAGCTAAACTACCATTCAAATATGCAGCTGATGGTATCTCAAATACATTTACAGTAATTCCTGGAGCTTTAGGTAAAGAAGATGAAATGTTCATGTCGGATTTAGATATCGATTTAGGACCTGACTTCTTATTAAATCAAGGTGATTGCGAAACTGGAGATACAGCTTGCAAAATCCCTAATTTACATGATGGATTAGAAGGAGATGAATAAAATGGCAAAAAATAATCAACAAGTAGAAAACTTAGTTTCAATGTTAGATGGATATATGGAAAAAGGTGGACATCATTTAAATGTTAACGTTTTAAACCGTGATACTTTATTAGATGCTCAAGCTCATCCTGAAAAATATCCTCAGTTGACAATTCGTGTATCTGGTTATGCAGTTAATTTCAATAAATTAACTAAAGAACAACAAGATGACGTAATTGCGCGTACATTCCATAGTCAAATGTAGTAAATCGAAAACCAAGATACAAGATATCTTGGTTTTTTAATAATAGATGTGTAATCATATAAGTTTAAGATATATGATATAGATTAATATTTGATAATTGTTAGTTTGTGCATTATAGTGTGAAAAGTCATAAATGTGCTATAATAAGCACATAGAAAAAGGTGAGACTATGAACGGAAAAATTCATTCAATAGAAACATTTGGAACAGTGGACGGTCCAGGAATTCGTTATGTAATATTTGTCCAAGGGTGTCCGTTGCGTTGTAAGTATTGCCATAACCCTGATACTTGGTCATTTATTGGTGGGACTGAGATGTCAGTTGATGAGATTATGGAAGACTATCATAAGTATGAAACATATCTTAAAAATGGTGGAATTACAGTGACTGGTGGAGAAGCATTAATGCAAATTGATTTTGTTACTGAGTTGTTTGTTCGTTGTAAAGAAGTTGGCATCCATACATGTTTAGATACATCAGGTATTACTTTTAATCCAATGAATGAAGAATCTATGACTAAAATGCGTGCTCTAATGAAATATACCGATTTAGTATTATTGGATATCAAACATATCAAAAGTGATAAACATAAAGAACTTACAGGCGTATTTAACGACAATATTATTTTATTTGCACGATGGTTGAGTGATATCAATAAACCAGTGTGGATCCGTCATGTAGTTTTAAAAGGATACACATTAAATGATTTATTTCTCTATCAATTAGGTTTGTTTTTGGCAACGCTTACCAATGTAATGCAAATTGATATTCTGCCTTATCATAATATGGCAATACCTAAATATGAGCAGATGGGACTTGATTATGAATTAAGAGATGTGGAACCAACTACTGCAAGTGAGTCAGCTAGAGCCAAAGCAATTGTGCTTAGGGCAATTGAGGATTATTTGAAAAGATCAAAAGAGATTGAATAATAATGGAAGTAAAGAAGCAGAAGTTTAATGATGCTTGTCACGCAATTATTGGTAATCGCCGTGAAGCAAATGGAATTGGAACGCTTGGTGAAAAAACATTACACGCGATATTGAAGTTGTATTTTGAGATTGATACTACTAAACATGAAAAGAGGGTCGGTACTTTTGTTGCGGATATCGTAACTAAGTTAGGAATAATAGAAATACAAACAAGATCATTTGATAAGTTGAGGAAAAAATTGGAATTATTTTTGAAAATATCTCCAGTTACTATAGTGTATCCAATACCAAAGACTAAGTGGTTATTATGGATTAATGAGGAAACTGGTGAAATAACAAAGAAGAGGAAATCGCCAAAGCAAGGATCTATTTATGATTCGATATTTGAATTATATAAGATAAAGTCTTTGCTGAGTAATGATAATTTGAGATTAAATTTAGTTTTTATTGATATAGAAGAGTATCGCTATTTAAACGGCTGGAGTGAAGATAAAAAAAAGGGTTCATCGCGATGTGACCGAATACCTGTAAATCTTGTTATGGAAGTATTATTTGATAATAGTGCTGATTTCATGAGATTTATACCAGAAACACTGCCAGAGCATTTCACATCCAAAGATTTAATGAAAGAAGTGAGAATTAGTTTGAAAACTGCTCAAATGACATTGAATATTTTGTCCTCGCTAGAGATTATTAAGCGTGTGGATAAGCAAGGTAAACTTTATTTGTATGAAAGAAATATAGGCAATGATTAATTGTTTTATTTGATAGGTAGTAGCGAATGCATAAATAGATGCATTCTTTTGCTTTATTCAGATACAAATTAAATATCTTGTCAATCACCCTAGATAAGGGGTGATATATCTTTGATTTTTTAGGATTCATGTGCTAAAATGGGTGATGAAAGTAGGGGAAATATGAAAAAGATTGGGAAGATATTATTACGTATTTTATTAGTTATTGTAGTCACAATTGGGGTATGTTTTTTAATACCAAGACCAAAATCTGTTGCTACAAATAATTTTATGATTGAAAGTGGAACAAGACCATTATTGATTGCTCATGGTGGAGGAAATAGAGAGTTTCCTGATAACACAATTGAAGCATTCTATAATGCCTATAACATAGATCCTAACTGTATGATGGAAACAGATGTTAGTATTACCAAAGATGGAGTGGTTATTTTATCACACGACCGCAGTCTGGATCGTAAAACAAACGTATCTGGAGATATTTATGATTGGAATTATACAGATTTAGTAGCTCAAGAAGTTAATTTTAACTATGAGAATGAAACATCTGGAGATAATGGATATAAGACTAGTGATACCTTAATTCAATATAAGGATTACAATGGTAAGACGGTTACTCCACTTGATGTAGCTTACCCTGATGGTGTTACACCAAGGCATGAATCTAAATTTTTGGTAACAACATTGGAAGAATTAATTACTTCATTTCCAAACAATACTATCAATGTAGAAATCAAACAAACAGATGAAATGGGTTTAGAAGCTTTGGAAGCTGTTATAGAATTAATGAAGAAATTAGATAGTGAAGGATATAATGTCTATGAACGAGTTGTATTAGCTTCATTTCATGACAATGTATATGCCAAGATTAAAGAGTACCAACAAGAATTGCCTGATTTGAGGTTTTCACCAAATGAAGGAGGAATTGTAAAATTATATGTGACACACTGGGTTGGACTTGATTTTATTTATAATGAGCCAGCTAGTGTTTTACAGATCCCTTTAAAGCAACGTGGGTTGCCATTAGATACTTCATTCTTTATTAGTGCTAGCCATCGCCATAATCTTGCAGTTCATTATTGGACAATTGATGATAAAGATGATATGAAAAAACTAGTTAAAAATGGTGCTGATGGTATCATGACAAATATTCCATCACGCTTAAAAGAGGTATTAGATGAATTGTTTGGAGAAGGAAATTCTCCAGTATTAATCACAAATGTTGAATAAAAAGCAAAGAAAATGAGTAATCATTTTCTTTATTTATAAAAGGAGAGAAGGATGCATGGATATAACGTTATCGTAGTTTATAGTCAAAACCAACAGCAAATTTTAATGTGTAAAAGAAAAAAGAATCCATATCAAGGATTATTGAATTTATTAGGTGGAAAAATAGAGGATCATGAAGATGGATTAAGAGCTGCTTATCGTGAATTATATGAAGAATCAAACATATCAAACAAAGATATTGAATTAATCCATTTAATGGATTTTAAATACTATTTAGCAGATTGCTATCTAGAAGTATATGTTGGACAGCTTAGTAAAGATGTTAAAGTTGTAGCTGAAGTTAATGAATTGATATGGGTAGATGCTAAGAATAATGACTTCTTCTCTATGCATGAATATGCAGGAGAAGGTAATATTGGGCATATAATTGAACAAGTGAACTTATACAAACAGCAATTATTTGCCAAATAAGCACTTTTTATTGACAAAAAAAGCGCATATCTATTTAAAAGGTAGTATTATTTAGGTATAATAGAGTTAGGAGAGAGGAAATATGCCTGAAAGAGTAAATGACTATAAGTATTTAATTAGAAGAAGGCTATGTTTGTTTCCAGCTGTATTTAATTTATTCTTGAATGCGGCAATAGCAGTAGTTTTATTTAGAAATGTAGATTATTTAGCACGTGGTGGAGCTAGTGGCTTTCTGTTTGATATGGCAATTACGATTGTATTGACTTCGCTGTTTAATACAATGGATGGTGTAAAGAAAATAAAGAAGCATATAAGCAATAACGCTATTAAGCCATTAACTAGAGAAAAACCATTTATAAACAATAGCTATCTAAATGACCACCCCTTAATTCGTTCCTTGGCTGTCGCAGTGTTGTTTTCGCTAGTTTTGTATGGAATTATATATATAATTGTAAGTTTGCTAGATATTACAAAAATTTCGTATTTAATGTATATTGGTATTAAAGGTGTGTTAGCAGCTATAGTTGCTTACCTGATAGTTTATATAAGTGCCTTTATTGCGTTACATGACACTTATTAGCCAAGGAACAAAAAACGGATTCTTACGAATCTGTTTTTGTTTTATTTTTTTAGTACATTAAACATTGCATCAAGGACTAACCAGTTTTGTGGCCAAGCACGGTTTAGTGTCCAATATGAAACTCCACGAATCATTTTACTATCTACCAGTTGCAGTTTAGCTTGAATACTTCTTGCATCTTCAAACCACACAATATGTTCTTGTTTATCTGCATCGAAATAAGTAAAGTATGGAGCTTGTCTAGTTTCATCATAAGATATAGATGCTTTGTTATTTCTAGCAATAGAAACTGCAGTGTAATTACCAACAGGGCTTGCAGCAGTGCCTTTTACATATGGTACCTTCCAATCATAGCCATAGTTTGGTATGCCCATTAAAATCTTATCAGCTGGTATTTGTGTCAATGCAAAATCTATTACTTTTTCAACTGCAGGTAATGGAGCGACTGGTTGGGGCTGTCCATAGGTATATCCCCATTCATAAGTCATTAATATCACACGATCAGCAACTTTGCCATGAAAATTATAATCATGAGCTTCATATAAAGTACCCTTTTGATCAACCGCTGTCTTTGGAGCTAATGCTGTCATTAGGATATATCCATTTTGATGTAGAATACGGCTGATTTTATCTAGAAAAGAATTGTAGACATCTTTATCATATGGATATACATATTCAAAATCTATAGTTAAACCATAATATCCTTTAGCTTTAAGAACTTCTAAAACATTGGCAATTAGTTTATCTATAGCCTGATTATTTACTAATAAATCATGAGCTAAATCACTACTAAATTTACCAGATGAAGAATCAATGTTAGTTATAACCATCATTGGTTGAACTTTATTGCTTTTAGCTAAAGATATTAACGGGTCATCATTAAGCCCTTTGATTGCTCCATCACTACTTACCTGATAACTAAATATACTCAAATAAGATAAGTAAGGTAATGCTTTTCTAATCAGCTCATCTTTAATGTTAGTAAACGCAAATCCATTTACTTCTATATCTCCAAGCTTATTTGTAACATCCACATCTTTAATCACAATAGTTTGACCAATAACTAATGTCTTGTTTAAAGGTATTTCATTGTCTCTTGCTATTTTTTTATAATCAACACCATACTCTTCCCCAATCTTATATAAACTGTCTCCAGCTTGCACAACATGTATTTTCAAAATCTCACACCTTTCATAATATACGTATGATATAAAATAGCAAAATATGACATCTTAATCTTATTATGTTATTATAGTTAAAGGGGTGTTGATATGATAAAAAAATTGCAAGCTAGTATATCTTATATAGTGATGTTATTAGCTATTTATATATTACCAGTGACTTTTAATTCAACTGAATCATTTACTAAATTAGCGATACAAGCAAGTCTCTTAATAGTGATTATCACACTGTTATCATTTAGATATGGGCTGAAAAATAGAAACTACGTTTTTAGTTATTTATTATTTATAATATATATTCCTCGTGGTTATTTTGTATTTGATAGTATTTTGATATCTTGTATTTTAGGCATGTTTATGACAGCTTTATCATTATCAATAATTTTTATAGCAAAAATAATCAATAAGATTAAGCATAATAAGCAAAGCATTGTATCATTTGTATCATTTTCAATAGGGGGATTATTTGTCTTATATTTAGGAGCATTTATGGATCTAGCTTTAACAGCAATCATTATAGCATGTTATGTACTAATGATGGGGTGGATGATTAATACATATTATTATGGTTTTAATTATATTCATTACCTGTCATTTACTTCATTGCTAATTCCAACAGTTTTATCTAGGCCAACATACATACAGTCATATACAGTCTTATTATATAGTACTATCTGTATAACTGTGGGGGCTATAGTTGGATTAATATACCGGAAATTAAAATAACGACTAATGTTAATCGTTATTTTTTAGTATTGCAATAATTTCTGATAACTCTTGGATTATTTTAACATTATATTCTGCAAAACGTGATGCAGGTTGATGCCCATGGCCTACGCAAATTATGCAATCTATATCCAGTTCATGTGCAATTTGGTAGTCATGCCTAGTATCACCTACAATTAAAATATCTTGTTTATCAATATTGTGCTCATTTAACCATTGAATAAATAATTCTTTTTTGCTTTTAGCAAAGATATCATTTAAGCCAAGCGTATAATCGAAGTACTGTAAAACATCTAGTGGCTTAGCTTGATTAATGAAATTCTCTATTTTAGAGGCAGTCAGAATCATTTGATTTATCCCCAATTTTTTTATAGTTTCTAATGTTTTCTTAGCATCATGAGCCAGATGAAATTGTTTCGTAGAATATATATCGATATATTCATACGCTGCTTCATCAAATATATTATCATCTATAAATCCAATTGCCCGATAATACTCGCGAATTGGGAAATCAAATACTTCATAGTAACGTTCTAAAGAAAGAGTTGGAAGTCCTCGCTTGGCTAGTGTTGGATTGACGGAATCAATAGATTCTCTAACATCATCTAATAAAGTTCCATTCCAATCCCAAACGATCATTTTCTTCATAATTTCTACCTCCTTAATGAAAGAATTATAGCATTATTTAAAAGCATAATAAAGTATGAAAACGCTTGCACATATAGTAAGGTTTAGTTATAATTTATTATGCAAGGAGATATTTTTTATGATAAATATAATGTTATGCTGTTTAGGAGGATTTTCATCAAGTCATATCGCCAGAGTATGCCAAGAAAAGATAGAAGCAAATGGATTATCGGATAAAATGTCAATTGAGTTTCAACCATTTGCTGGAGCTAGTGAGTCATTAGCAGATAAAATGAATGAGAAAACTGTAGTGATTTTATGTCCACACTTACGACTAGAAATTCAAGGATTTTTAAAACGCAGTGGGGATAAATTACATGTACCAGTATATGTATTACCTCCTAGGATGTATGCAGTATTAGAACCTGAGGAAATATTAGCTGATTGTGAAGATGTAATAAGAATGTATAATGAGGGAATGCCTAATCCAATCCATTTCCCTAATGAGGAAAATGTATTAAAGATTACAAGAGGAGTGGCATATAGAAACAAAGGATAACTACGTTATCTTTTTTTGTTTAAAACAGTGACTTTGCTTAATTCTGTATATTTGTAAATGATGTGAAACAGTTTTATATATAAAAAGTGATATTTATATTAGTTTATATTTAAGGAGTAGTTGTCTTTGTTCTTTCGGTGTTTTATAGTTCAGTACAGCCATAGGGATATTATTCGATCTCTTAAGATAGTGGGCTGCTTGATATCTTAAATCTTCAAGAGAGTAGAATGTTAATGTCTTATAGAATCTTTCATTATCGTTACGATGTGATCGTTCTACTTTACCA
>JAVBUP010000003.1:0-31357 GCA_031555175.1 Coprobacillaceae bacterium | reverse complement strand
TAACTTCATAATTTAGGTTTACCCTAAATTTTTTAGCCAAATATGGCTTTTGTTTTTACTGTGCCCAATTCATTACTTCATGTTGGAAGTTTTTTATTTTACTTAGTTTTCTTCTCTTGACATATTACCGAAAGACTTTTTGTTTAGGAAATTATTATAGCACAAGTGATAATATTGCACAAATCGACAATTGCTTAAAAAACAAAAAAAGAGTAAGTAATTTATACTTACATCGATCTAAATATTTATGCTTTGTTTATCATAAAACCATTTCCCTAAATCTGAAAATTATCTAAAATTAATCAAGATAAAAGTGAAGGAAAACAAATTTAGCAACATAAAATTATCAATATCACGCATATGATATGCATAATTAATTACTATAGTTAATCCAAGACCCATAATAAGTAATTTAAGTTCCTAGATTATTTATTCTTTCTTTATAACTATATTGACTATTTAATGCTACTTCGCAATAGTTGGATCACAGATATATTGAACTTTTTCTAACAAATCGCAAAACATTAAATATTTTTCATACTTTATATCTTCATTATTCATGCTTTCAATTCTTAAAGTATAATATAAATACTTTATTTTATCAGGAAAATAAGGAATGATTTGATCATATAACTCAAACTCAAGAATATCTATCGACTCTTCCAAAAAATCATTTAGTATAATTTTTATTACCTTACTAGTTTCATAATAAAATATCTCATTTTCCATAAACTCATATTTATCAATCATATGCCTTTTTATCATTACTGCCCTATCATGATCATTATTACGGATAGCATCAAACAACTGATCAGCAATCAGGAAAAACTCATTATCAAAATTGCTATATTTTATGTATGTCTTATCAAGTTTAGTTAGTAGATTACGATATGTATTTGAATTTTTAAGTACTAGCTTTCCCTTCTCAACATCACTTAACGTACGTGGACAACAAATATTGCCATCTAAAGAACTAGTAAAACCAATTTGTGTAAATCTTCTACTAGCAGTTGCTTTATATAACTCCTTACGATTTATTCCAATTAATACTCCTAAAATTAAACTTTTAAAATTTAAAAAATTTGAATAATTATTTTCCATATTTATCTCACCTCATGATTATTTGTTATGTATATAATATAAGCATAAAGAATTAAATTGTAATTTACAAATTTCATTCGCATTTTGATGCAAATAGTTGTTTAACTACGTTTTTTGGCTAAAAAAGCAGAAAAAGTGAACTCAATAATTGTTAAAATAACTACATTATCAGTCCACTTTATCCCTATATCTTGATTTTTAGTTGTTACTCTGTTGCAAAATCATAGAAAGCCTTATAAGACTTAGTTTCTTTGCATAAGTATTTTAGTTCGTTAATGAATAAATCTCGATTGATGGAACCCATAGGTAATACTTCACTTAGCTCATCAACAATGTAATTAAGTAACTCGCCAGACTTCATCCCATTATACTTTAAAAAATAATAATTAATTATCTTGCGATTTGCTTCAGCATATAAATTTATATTCTTTCGTAAATCAGTAATTACTTCCTTAATTTTTATAGTATCTTTGAGATTGTCATAGCACGCAAGCACTAAATGTGGTACAACAATATGTCGATCTTTTTCTTGTAGAGTTGCTTGTTCAAAACAATTTATAGCATCTTGATAACGACCATTTATTACATGGTCAGAACCCATATTAATCAATACTTTCCTTATTTTAGTAGAAGGGAACATATTGACTTTATTAGCTATATGAAGTGCAAGTTCATAATAACCCGAAGGATCAGCGCCAGTATCTATAGCTATGTAACATAATAAAACATAGTACTCAAATAAATATGGCAAGCTTTTTTGCATCAAGGATTCATGATATATATTAGATATATTACTAATTTGATTCTTTTCGTAGTATTGATGCCTCAACAATGCCAATTTGCTTAACTCAGTTCTAATACCAGTATTATCAAGCATTTTAAACAATTCAGTCTTCTTTTGCTCGGATTCATCATTTCTTATGCATATTTCGATTCTAAGACAATAATATAGGTATCTAAATTGATCTGGAAAAAACGGAACAATATCATCATATAATTCCAATTTTTCTATTTTCTCAGGCATTGTATTACTAAACATATAATCCAGAATCAAATTAAACAAGCTTGTGACTTCGTAATAAAAGAAATCTTCCTTTCCAAATCCAAAATCATTTGCTAAGTATTCCTTTAATGCGAATGCTTCCTGATAGTCTTTTTCAACTACTACTTCATACAAATTCCTAACTATGTCTAGAAATGCATTATCAAAAGCATTATCAGTAAAATAAATTCTGTTTATTTTTTTCAATAACCTTTCATAGACAGTTGTATCCTTTAAAATCAATTCTCCACATTCTATACCACTAAGAGTCCTTGCACAACATATTCTATCGCCATCTTCATCTCTAATGAAGCCAGACTGTGTATACTTTTTTTGTTTTGTTTGCAAGTGCAGTCTTTTTCTTTGTTTCCCAATCATTATTCCTATAACTGAACCTTTAACATCTAAATAATCAGATACAGTTGGCATCCTAAAGTTCCCCGCAAAGTGGCATCGGACATCTTCCGCCCATTGGCTTAATAATCGGGAACGCGTTGACTACTAACGCAAATACTAAAATAGCAATAATTCTTTTCATATATAAATCCTCCTTTATATAAGAATATATAATTTTTAATGTAATTTCAAATCTTACTCACTTTTGAATGCAAAAAGGAGTTTAACTCTCGATTTTGACCAAAATCGACATTTTTTTGCATAAATATTGTAATAATTACATAGCATTTATATTACCATATAGTATCATTGAAACCGTATGTATGCAAAAAGCTAAATTTAAACCAGCTAATTCAAGCTGGTTTTTACTTCAAAATCTTTAAATCTATTAAAAATTGCTTTATCACACTCTAATTTAAGGTAAGTTCCATTATCTAACTCTCTCTTTTCTAAGATATTTCCATCTTCATTAAGTAACGAAACTATGTCTCCTTTTGAATAAGGAATAATGAATTCGCATGTTATATAGTCTTTAAAAATGTAAGACTTAATTAAGTTTATTAATTCTTCAAAATTATATCCAGTTTTTGCTGAGATTTCAATTGAGTCGATTATATCAGCAAACGACTTTGAAGGAATTGCATCTATCTTATTATAAGCATAAATCATTGGGGTATCCTTTACTCCTAGTTCAGAAAGTACTTGATTTGTTACTTCAGCGTTTTTAAGATAATTATCATTAGTACAATCTATAACATGTACTAGTAAATCAGCTTCTATTACTTCTTCTAAAGTTGACCTAAAAGCTTTAACTAAGTGATGTGGTAATAGATCAACAAAACCAACAGTATCTATTAATAAGAATTTCTTTTTATCATCTAGTTCAATCTTCCTTGTCGAAGTTTCTAATGTTGCAAACAACATATCTTTAGCGAGTACTTGCTTATCCTCTTTTGCCGATAATGATAAAAATCTATTCATTAAAGTTGACTTACCAGAGTTAGTATAACCTACTAACGCAACTGTTTTAATACCAGATTTATTTCGCTTAGCACGTTGCGTTTGACGTTGTTTAACCATTTCTTCTAGTTCTTTATCAAGTCTAGATATTTCAGCACGAATATTACGACGGTCTATTTCAATTTGCTTTTCACCAGACCCTCTAAATCCAGATCCACCTTGCTGCCCTATCATCTTCTCTGATGCGCCAACAAGTCTAGGAAATTCAAACTTTAGCTTAGCTATATTGACTTGTAATCTTGCTTCTCGCGTTTTAGCACGAGATTCAAAGATATTAAGAATTAACACTGTTCTATCAATAACTTCATAATCTTCTAATGCAGTATATAAGTTTTTATATTGTAAAGGTGTCAATTCTTCATTAAAAATAATCGTATCTACTTCCAATGCTTTAGCTGTATTTAATACTTCTTCTACCTTACCAACTCCAATATGAAATCTAGGATCGATCGAATTTAGTTTTTGTGACATTGTTGCAATAGTTTCAATATCATTAGCTTCTGCTAACATTTTTAACTCTTCTAAAGAATTATTTAAATCATAACTCATTTTATAATACTCTACGCCTACTAGTAACGCTTTTTTACTCATATATTAACACCATCTTTCACTTTCATTGTACACTCTCTCAATAGTCGATACAAGCATAATTATGTACTGTGGTCATATAGTTATAGTAGGTGATTTAATGAAAAAGACTTTAAACTTCATATTTATTTTTATGTCTTGTTTTAGCTTTATATATGCCTTAACACACATGCAAGATATATTCTTGGCTGTATCATTATCACTAAATACTATATTTAGCCAAATTATTCCCTCTTTGCTACCATTTATGATATTAACATACATTCTAACTAAAACAGGAATCGTACATATAGTTGCCTATATATTACAATTTCTTTTAATACCTATATTTGGAATGTCTGGTCAAGCTGGTTATGTTTTCATACTATCAATGTTCACAGGATTTCCAGGGTTCGCAAAACTAATTAAGGACAATTACGATGAACACAACATCACAGTAGAAGAAGTAAATCGATTGATCTGCATCTCTAGTTTTGCTTCTATCTCATTTCTATATAACACACTATCAAAACAAGATCCAAATAATTTTAGAATACTATTACTTGCCCATTTTTTACCGAACATAATATTCGCTTTATTTACTCGAAAGAGAAACTGCAAGTATATTTCTATCGAAGAAGCAAAAATCTCTTTTAAAAGAGATTTTAGAAAAATTAAAATTATTAAATTATTAAAGGACAGTATCGTTTCATCTTTTACCACATTACTATTTGTAAGTGGTTTTATAATCATCTTTAACTTATTCATACAGGCGATAAGCCAGGCTATCAATTCAGAATTATTATTAGTAATGATCCATTCTTTATTAGAATTTAGTAGTGGCACAATCAAATTGACACAAATAATAGCAATAGACCAATATCTATTACCATTACTTGCTTTCTTTGTATCATTCTCTGGAATATGCGTTCAGTTACAGGTGTTTAACATACTCGAAGATATAGAAATTAAGCATAATAATTATCTATTATTTAGAACTATGCATGCCATACTATCAGGAATATTTACTGTAATATGCTTAATTATTTAGTATATTACTCAATATCTATATTAAAAAGTCATATCGTTAAAATATTCGATATGACTTTCAATTTTAAATTACCATTATGTAGATAATACAGTTTATTTTTTAATCATTGGTGCTATCTACATTATTAAATTCTTCTTCTCTATCTTGTCTAGTTTTAATTCTTTTTAGTAATTCCTTATACTTATGGATTTGATTTTCTTGGAAAACTACAAAGCCGATTAAGCCCGCTATTGCTATAGCTCCAACTACATATGTAATAATATTATAGCTATTATCACTAGTAGTTTTAGTAGCAATATATCTTTGATAAGTATTTTCTACTATATCATATTGATAAATACCTTCTTCACCACTAGGGTTTAAGGCATACACAAGTACCATTTCATCATCATCGTTTGCACGATATACTGTTACATCAGTATCGTTAATAGTGATAGAAGCTTCTTTATATCCTTTTGGAACTTTATCTATATTTGGTGTAATTATCAAATATTGATTTGTAGTATTCGATACAAACAATATTTGATTGAATGTTACATTTACTTGATCATAAATATAAAATGATTTTGATCCCTGCTCATCCTTTAAATAAACTAACATTACTTCTGATAAATCATTTTTTAAAGATAATACTTCTTGATCATTAATTACTACTGTCGAGAATGAATATCCTTTAGGAGCAACTATTTCATTTGCATTAACTACAACTGTATATAAACTATCATTAATTGTGACAGTAACATCTGTTGGTTCTGGTTCCACAATTGGTGGGTTAGGATTAACTGCTTTAGTGACTACCAATGTATAAGTTTTCTTCGCCCCAGATTCTGCTGTGACTACAATAGTTATTGTATTCTTTCCTTCTTTTAACGCATTATGCCCAGAGACAGCAACTTTTGCTTTGCTATCCTCAGCTACAGCACTTACAACTAAAGCATTAACGTCATAGTTTACACTAGCAGTATAACTAGTGGTATTTTTATTAAATGCAGGTGAAATACTACCTGGCGATATCGTTAATGATTTTAAATTGTTATTTGTTGATGCCGTTGGAGCAGCAACAACATTGATATTTGTGTTAGTAAGCGTTGGCGTAATCTCATTAAAGTTTTCATCAGCAAAAACTACTCCAGATGTATTAATAGTCACCGCTGTAGATCCAACGGCTTTAGTTTTGAAATTAATAGTAAATGTCATAGTTTTCTTAGCAGTATTATCATAAACTACTGCAAAGCTGACAATCCCAGATCCTCCAGTGGCTCCAGCTCCAGCCCCATCTACAGATATAAAATCCAACTTACTTGTATCGTAACTAACATTGAATTGTGCAGCACCAATCACTTCACTTGAATTTAAAGTTACTTTAACTGAAGCGTTATTGCCAACAACCACACTGCTAGCTGTTGAAGCTAATGCAATACTAGCGGTAGCCGCGTGAGCTTGCAGTGGATTTATCATGAAGATTGTCAACATTGATAATATCATAATTATTTTTTTCATTGCTTTTTCCTCCTATTGAGAGATGGTTGATAAACCAAGAATGTGTTTCTGCACTAATAATAAATCAAGAACATTGACTTCACCATTTTTATTTGCATCACAGGCTATCTTATAATAATCTGTCTTTAAATTCAAATTGAGAATATGCTTTTGAATTGCTAACAAATCAAGAACATTGATTTGACCATCTCCTGTCACATCACCATAAACTACTACTGTATAATCTGATGTTTTACCATCAAGTGTGATTGATACTGTCATCCCAGTTTTAATTACATCCGCATCATCTACTGTTTTACCAGTTGTATCTTTAAACACGATCGAAGCAGTAGGATTATTTACTTTAAGATTAGTTATGGCTTGACTTATAGTTGTACCAACAGCCATTCTTGTCATTGACATATTTTCATTTAAATATGGGTTGTCCTTAAGGCTTGCACTTTGCGCTGATTCACGAACAATATTTACAACATAAGTCCGCTTCTCACCATTTTCAGCAGTTACATCTATACTGAATCTATTCTCCCCAACTTCTAAATTCTTAACACCTGTTCCAACTAGTGAAGCTGTGCTACTTACCTTTTCTGCATTTATAGTAACTGATGTAACGCTGTTGTCGACTATTAAACTATATGGACCAACTGAGTTCGTATTCAAATCAAAAGTTGGTGTTATATTGTAGCCCGTTACTGTTAGTGATTTTAACCAGTTATTAGGGCTACCAGCATCAATTGGCTTAGGCGATGCTGCTGCAGTCATATTCTTATAAACTGGAATTATAAATGTCATCTCCGAATTTAGCAGACCATATGTATTATAAGCTGTATATATTTTTTGTGCTTCAGCATCAGGTGCATTCAAATTTGTCATATATTGATGCCAATACAACCCATTTTTTGTACTATCAACATCAAATTTCTCTAAATATAATGTATTTTGGCCAGCATTGATATAGTTTAGCCCAATGTAATAGGACCCACCTAAAATTGCTTTATACTGATTATTCCAAGGTAATAGGTATTGGGTTGTAGAACTTGTAGATTTCGCATAGGTTAAACCATTACGAATACTAACATAATTGTCTACTACTCCTGCCTGATACCCACATGCACTTGTATTTACTCCAGGAGTTGCACCAATATTAAAGAAGTTATAATATCCTTCGCAACCATTTAAATCACCAGATACCGACTTACTAGCTGTTACGCCAATTTCTTGACGGATTCTACTTGCAATATGATATGGACTAACCATTGAATAACGAGCAGCAGCCATTATTGTATCAGTGAATGAAGTGGTAATAGGCGTTTCCTCTAAATAACTATAGGATGCACCAGCCATAAATGTTCCAGAAATTATTGCATCTACACCTGCAGCTGTATGTTTACCATCTACGTATGATAAGCTCTCAAATTGGAAAATACTTTTCTCACTCAACCAATTACGAGGATCAATATAATATGCTACTGCAGCTCGTGACGCTTGGAACCATGTTGTCCCATCACGTGGTGTATATGTATCAGTTGCCCAAGTATAGTCACCAGTTGAAGTTGAATACCAAGATTTAGCTTTACCAGATAGTAGTGATCTACCAGTTACTGCTTCATTATCTAAAACTGTACTCCAATCTAAGTTGGTTTGAAAAGCCACAAAATTCCAGCTTGGATGAGCTTCTTTCAACGCTCTCAAATATGGTTTATAACTTTCTGGAAATCCTTGTTGCGTTAAGGCAGCCTCAAAAATCGCTTCATCATAGGAAGCTGCTTGCACCTTTATGATATAAAAAGGAGAAATAATACATGCAAATACTAACGATAACTTTATTAATCGATATTTAGTTTTTATCTTCATGTTATACCTCCTTCATTTATTATTAAACATATTAATACTTCTAAACAGCTCTTTAATTTTATCACAATTTAAATTATAATAAAAGTTGGTGATATTGAATGAGGAAACCTATAATTGGAATTATAAGTCGTAAACAAAAAATACTTGATCATATTAGCAATGATGGTAGTATTGTTACCTATGATTGTATCAACGCTATATTAAACTCGGGCGGAACCCCAATCTCCATAGTCACAAATGAAGAGTATATGGATTTTGATAAAAATGTTTTGGACTTATGTGACGGTTTGTTATTCCCTGGAGGTTATGAAGTTAAACCATGTCATAAAGACATAATGGAGTATGCATTAAGTAAACACATACCAATTTTGGGGATATGTTTAGGGTTTCAATTATTATGTATGGCATGTAGTGCTGATCGCATTATGAGCGCAATTAAAGACACTAATATTGAGCATAATGAAGAAATAAGAGTCGTTGATGATTTTAAAAATATTACTCATACGGTTGATTTAAATCGCAACTCTTTCTTAGCTTCAATATTAGGATCAAAAGTGGCTGTTAATAGTCGCCACTCCTATACAATTTCTAGAGTTGAAAGTCCTTTGCATATCGTTGGTTATAGTGAGGATGGACTAATTGAAGCAGTAGAACATGATGATCCAAACTACTTCTGTCTAGGAGTACAATGGCATCCAGAAAATATGGATAATATGAAAATATTATTTGATAAGTTCATTGAAGCAGCTGATAAGTATTATAGTTTCAAATAATCTCTTTCTAAGAGATTTTTTATTTTTAAATCGTTAATACAAAAAGATGGCATTGCCATCTTTCAAACTAATAATACATTTAACCTTCAAACTTATTTCCACACTCTGGGCAGAATTTTGGATTGCCTTCATATTCCGAATTGCATTTAGGGCATTTCTTTTTTGTAAGCATTGAGTTTCCACATTCTGGACAGAACTTAGCTTTTTCATCACATAAAGTTCCACATGACAAACATTTGATTTTAACTACTGTTTTAGTAGATATATCAGTTTCTCTCATCGATTCATTCATCATCTTAGTGAATCCAAACCCAACTCCAGCCCCCATCAACCCAACTCCTTGTTGGTTCTTAGCAGCATCACGAAGTGCACCAACAGTTTGATATTGACGATATTGATCCATGTCATCAGCCACAATATTCATACCAGTTTTTTCATCAATTAATTTTTCTACATGATCTGGCAATGAAATATTTTCTACATTAAATCTTTGTAATTCAACACCAAATGTTTTACATTCTTCATTAACATCATCTATTATTACTTTGCCAAGCTCATTATATTGAGTCGCTAAATCAATTACTGGTACACTAGTTTCTGCAACAGCATCTGAAAATTTAGTAATAATAATACTCTTTAAAAACTCATTAATCGAATCAATATCATAAGACCTATTTGTTCCAAATATTTCTCTTAAAAATACTAATGGTTCTACTACTTTAAATGAGAATGTTCCAAAAGCTCTTACTCTAACAATACCAAAATCCTTATCTCTTAATGGGATAGGGTTTTTAGTTCCCCATTTTATATCAATAAACTGTTTTGTGTTAACAAAATACAAATCAGATATAATTGGAGATTTAAATCCAAATTTCCATGCTTTTAAAGTTGAAAGAATTGGTAAGCTATCTGTATTTAATTCATATGATCCAGGACTAAATACATCAGCAAATTGACCATTCTTAATAAAAATTGCTACTTGACTCTCTCTAACAACAAGTGTAGACCCAACTTTCATTTCATTGTTACTTACACTTCGCTGATATTTATAGACTATTCGGCTCTCTTTATTATCAAGCCACTCAACAACATCTAAAAATTGATTTCTAATACTGAATGAACCAGCCATATTATTTCACCCCCGGAAATTTCCCAACAATCATTCTAATTATGTCAAATATCCAACCAAATCCAAATAATCCTGCAGTAAAGAAATATAGTAAAAACATACCAATTCTTCCTACATATATATAATGAATCCCAAATGGCCCAAATAAGGCACAAAGAATTAACGCTACACCTAAGCTTTTAGCTGGTTGATTATATCTTTGATTAAAATCAGGGTCAATATTAATAGAGGCTTGAAAATCATCATTAAATTTGAAAGCCTTTTTTTCTTTTCCTGGAATATTTTCTACCCCATTTGTATACCCACAATACTCACACTTACCATTTTCTAATACTGCACCACAACTTGGACATTTTACTTCGTTCATAGTTATCTCCCTCATATTTATTATAATTTAATATTTTTTACTTTTATACTGCTGATAGCTTACAAAAATATATACTATCTACCCTAATAATTGTTTTTTCTGTTTCTCAAACTCTTCTAAACTAATTACTCCTGCATCATATAGTTGTTTGAATTTTAATAATTCATCTGCTACTGAACCATGGAAAATTGTTTCAGTAGTTACTACCTCAATGAATTGATCACTATCTTTACTCATTTCAGTAATTTGACTTATAATATTATTAAATATATCAAAGAGTTCATCGAATTTTGCTCTCATTTTTTTAGTATAAACTACTGCACAACTTCCAGACTTAGTCTCCATTACTATATAGCCGTTTTGAGCTAGTGTTGGAGGATTGTTAGATACTTTGATAAGATCATCATAAGGAAATCTAACTTCTTTTTTACCTTTCAAATTAACAATTACTTCATCTTCTTCTAAGACAACACTACTCAGCCAGCCTTTATATTCTTTCATAAGTTTCTCCCTAAGATCTTAACAATTGTCTTTTCATATCTTCGAATTCCTGTAATGTAATTACTCCAGCATCATATAATTGCTTAAACTTGAGTAATTCATCTGCTATTGAACTTTGCGAAACTACCTTTGGCGCCACTTCTTGAGCAACTTGCGCCATTTTGTTTTCCTTATTTATTCTTTTGGTTTCTGAAATAATACCATTCAGGACTCTGAATAATTCATTAAATAAATCTTGCATTCCAACTGTATAATATACATCATATTTACCTGCCCTGGTAATTATTCTTATATAACCATTTGCAACAATTTTTGCTTTTTTAATTTCTACACTATATAAATCTTCATATGTGCAAAAAACGTGATTTTTTCCAGAGCGTTCTACAACGAAACTAACTTCATCTAGAATAACTTTTCCCATCCAACCTTTATATTCTTTCATGAGTTTCTCCTTTATAAATCTAATAATTGCTTTTTCTTAGCTTCAAATTCTTCTAAAGTAATTATTCCAGAATCATATAAATTCTTATATTTAAGAATTTCATCAGCCTCTGAACCCCTTATTATAAACCCACGACGTTCTGATTTAGCCGCATCTTGTTTGGCTTGATTAACAATCTCACTAAATTTCTCAACAATATTTTTCATTGTTTTTGAATGAGCTGAAATCATTAAAAATTCATCATCCATTTCAATATAAAGAATATCACTAAGAATTTTTGTTTCAACTCTCAACTTTGTAATTGTTTCCAATTGGAAACTATCTAACACTACTTTTGAGAATTGTTGTTGCGCACCTATCAATCTTGTATCAGTTACTGCAAAAGCATAATTACCATCTTTTTTGCCATTATTTTTATGCAATTTAGCGACAAAATACATTAATACTTTTTCCTCTGGCATTATTGCTTTTTTAACACATTCAAAATGTTGAATTACTAAATCATGTGAATATTCTATATCATCACAAAATCCATTTATTTTACTATAATTAAACATTTCTGCTGGCGTAAAATCATTTCTAATTGGCACATTATCAACATCTATACCTAATTCAGTCAAAATATTGCCTAATACTTTGTATAATTCTTCAAAAGAATCAATCATTCTCTTAGTAAAATTAGCGACATAAATACCATTTTTATATGTGATTCTTACATTACCATTCATCCCACCTGATGGTTTGTTGAACTCAACATTGACTAAGTCAGTGTATGGGAAATGAATCTCTTTTTTACCATCCCCTAAGATAATCTCTTCTTCATCTAGTCTAACTTTTGCCATATGACCTTTATATTCTCTCATAAGCTTCCTCCTATTATAATTAATAAAATTATACCATTTGTTTTCATCATTTACTACCATAATTTCGACATATTATATTAATTTAGAAGATGGCACTACTTTAGTTAGTGTAATGTAAAAAAACTCCTATATAAGGCAATTTACGCCTTACATAAGAGTTATATAAACAGCTTATTTATCAATATTTACTCTCTTACCTACATGTCTAAATTTACGGTCCTTTTCAGGTGGTAATGACATATAATCATTGTAATATTGCTTAAGAATTAAGTCTGGATTATGTGGTATATACATAATGCAATCTTCAAACTTACATTCTTGTAGTGGAAAGATGTCTTCTTTAGTAAAATAAGCTCTTTCTTGAAGTGAAGCGCTAGTCATCATGCTATAAACACCATCATTTTGATATTTCTTACTATATCTTTTACTAATCCATAAATGGAATCTTTTCGCCCAATTAATATGAATATGTAGATTAGCAAGAATCATCATAACGGCTGCCCATATATTGTTGATGAATACTGCTCTTTTATCTTTTTTTGGATCTTTGCTGCAGTGATCTACTACAAACACATCTATAAATAGACCATCACTAGCACAATCATTAGGAGCAAAATGGAATGGTTCTTTAGCGTCAGTTCTAATATCTCTTACTTTGCCTGGACAAATAAGAACATTATATTTCTTATTTGTTTCAAAGCTATGATAAATATATTTAGACTTATCTAAATCTTTTTCTAGAGCCTGTACTAATCTAGGATAATCTTCTTGAAATACTGAAATATCAATATCATCGTCCCAAGGTATAAAGCCTTGGTGCCTAACTGCACCTAACATTGTCCCATATTCTAACCAAAACGGAATATCATTCATATCACAAACTCGTTTAAATTCTTTTAGGATACCTAATTGAATGTCTTGAACTTCCCCTAAAGTTACACTCTCACCAGTATCACTATTACCAATCGTTAAATCACGATAATTCATGCTAGAATTTTAAGTTTCTTGGGGTTCTAGCAAATGGTAATACGTCACGTATGTTTGTAACGCCAGTAATATACATTAAGAATCTTTCAAATCCTAGACCAAATCCAGCATGTTGAACTCCACCAAATCTTCTCAAATCAGTGTACCATTCAAGACCAGAAGTTTCCATTCCTAATTCATTCATTCTATTGATTAATACATCATATCTTTCTTCACGTTGACTTCCACCGACAAGTTCTCCTATTCCAGGAACTAACAAGTCAGCAGCAGCTACTGTTAATCCATCATCATTTTGACGCATATAGAATGATTTAATTTCTTTTGGATAGTTAATTAAGAACACAGGCCCTTTCACTACTTCCTCAGATAAATATCTTTCATGTTCCGTTTTTAAATCAAATCCGAAGTCTCCAACTTCAAATTCGAATTTCTTTTTAGATGCATGTAATATGTCTAAAGCTTCTTTATATTCCATTCTTCTAAACTCAGAAGATACAATGTTTTGTAATTTACTAATTAATGATTTATCTGGTGAAACGAAATCATTTAAGAATTCCATTTCAGCTGGGGCATTTTCTAATACATATTCAATACAGTATTTAACCATATCTTCAATTAAATCCATATCATCATCTAAATCAGCGAAAGCAATTTCTGGTTCAATCATCCAGAATTCTGCTGCATGAGTTGATGTATTTGAGTTTTCTGCTCTAAATGTTGGGCCAAATGTATATACATCTCTAAATGCTAAGGCAAATGCTTCAGCATGTAGTTGTCCTGATACTGTTAGAGAAGCATGTTTTCCAAAGAAATCATCTTCATACTTTGCATCACCACGAGTTGTAACTGTGAATGCCTCACCAGCCCCTTCAGCGTCATTAGCTGTAATGATTGGTGCATGTACATATACAAATCCTTGGTTTTGGAAGAATTCATGGATTGCCATTGATAATACCGAACGAATTCTAAACACAGCTAAAAATGTGTTTGTTCTTGGTCTTAAATGTGGGATATCACGAAGATATTCCATACTATGACGTTTCTTTTGTAAAGGATAATCATCTGCACAATCTCCTTCTACTACTATTTCTTTAGCTAATATTTCAAATGGTTGTTTTGCTTCAGGCGTAAATTGCAATTTACCCATAACCTTAATAGCAGCTCCAGTAGGAATTTTTTTACATGCTTCATAGTCTATCTCATCAGTATAAACTACTTGACAGTTTTTAAAATATGTCCCATCGTTGACTGCAATAAAGCCAACACTTCCATTATCTCTATTTGTACGAACCCATCCCTCTATTTCCACATACTCATAAGAATCTCTTTCTAATTCAGCAGCTTCAATAATTAATTCATACAATTCACGTACAGTTTTAAATTCAAACATAATATTTCTCCTCTCAAATAAAAAAGCGAAGTATTCCCTAAGGAACGACTTCGCCGTGGTACCATCCTTTTTCATAGTTTACACTATGCACTCTAAAACTATAACGTAGTTAACGGGATAGTCTACTTAATTCTCCTATCCAGCTCCATGAGTGTTCCCTATTTTTGCTTCATGTTTAGTTCCATCACCCTAAACTTGCTGTAAATCCACAAAATAGAATCTCATTTCATTGCTTTTGTTTAATATAGTATACCCACAACTTTATAAAATAGCAACTAATAAATTAATAAATCATTATTTTAAGAGAGATTTTACATGATTGTACTTTAAAATACATCAATGATAATATCATTATAAATTGTCATATATTTCTCATGTCATACTTATTTTCTAGTCAAAGGTATTAATAGAAACTTTTGCGCATCTGTATCATTATCTCTATACTGACAAATAATATTTTCATTCTTATTCTCTGCACCTAAGTTGTCAAGATAATAGCCAGTTTCTACATTCTTAAAAGAGAAGATGGCATCACCTTTATAGATAGCCTCCCATAAAATTGCATTTGTATCCATCCTAATACCTTGACGAATCCAATTTTTTTCAATATTGCCATCAGGGGCAATTGGCAAATTACTACCTGTATTAATAATCTTCCAATATTTATTATTAACTTTTTCAAATCTAAAAGTTTGTGCATCATTGGCCCAGTATTGCTCATACAAGATCATTTGAGCATTGGCAGATTTATTTCCACCTCTTATATCAAGAGCTTTCCAAGTTGTTTTATTAACAATCTGATAAACATTACCATTTTGTATTTCAGTTACATAGGGCATGAAGTTTGATTGAATCATCCACCTGACATACTCTTTATCGTAATAATCCATAGGGAATATCCCATAGCTTCTCTTCCTTCTAAAATAGTTAAATACATGACCAAACATCTTGCTATTCACAGCACGTGCATATGTTTCAGGTCCTGCTAATGGGCTAAATGAATGTGACCAAAAAATAATTCCTAATACATTGCCTCTAGAGTCATTAACCTTATTTTGTGCATTTGTAATGTATTCTACTTTCCTTGCTGCTCTTTGGCTTACTGTAGACCAATTACTAAGAGTACAATATACATCTTCTACATAAGTAGTCATATGACCATTAGTAAACTCAGAGCAAGCATCGTTAGCCCAATTATCACGCATATTTAACCCTAATGTCCCTGTGTAATTAAATCTTCTAAATAAAACAATTTTCCCTCTTGCTTCCCCTAAAGTTGGTACACGATTTTCTAAAAACCACTTGTAAGAGGTAGAATCAAAATATGGTTGCAACATACCTAGAAAATCCTTTGGAGATGTATGATTCTCTTCTTTAATTGAAACGATGACAGTCTCACTAGGATTATCTTTCAAAAAACTCATTATATCGTTTAGTGTGCTTTCATATGATACCCCACAATGATACTCCCAAGGCAGATCACCATGCCATAAATCTAAGCGATTATCACTACCTTGATTCTTATCATCTTTACCACACGCTCCCACTCTTAAATCTAAAAAGCGAATTCCATCTTTTAGCTGTTGCGCTATTGTCTCACCCTGGGTGATCGCATAGTCCCGAGTTACATAAGACCAATGCATTTTAGATGTTGCTGAGTCATGGGTCCCAGGAATACTCATATCAGATAGTCTCCAGCTATCTGGTATGTTTTTCATCCAACTTTTTAAATAATTATTATCAGTGCCTGTATACATATTCATTACCATATTATCTAATAGCTGCACCCAATGACCATTTAGAAAAGCTGAGTTTAAAACTTCATTATCTTCAAATTTAATGACTTCATTAATTTCGTCATCATGCAATTTATAACTAATATTAATACTATCATTTATAAGACTGTAATGACCTGTAACTTGCTTTAAATCTTCATTATCTAAGCAAAACGGGTTATCAAATCGAAATACTCCATCTTCGTTAAAACCTATTGCGGCACCGTCTTCTTCACGATACCATACATCATGGCATAGATTACTTAATTCCACATGCTTTTCCATATTGTCCTCCCTTCTAGAGTGATAAATCTAAGCATTAATTTATTTGACGTGCTTCCAATCTTCAATAATTTCATCTAGTTCATTATCTAATAACATGGAGCTTGAATCATTAAATAAAATACGTTCTATAACTTTAATTGTCTTTCTAATGATGCTATTTATTAACTTATTTCTGATCTTTACAGCGAGCAAATCTAAAACTTCTAATAAGAATCTTCCTAAGTACACCACTATTTTTGGATCAGTGCGTACATCACTTAAAATTCTTTTAATTAGTTTTAGTAATTTTCTAATTAATGTCGCTAAATAAATAAGATATTTTGGTTTTTTCATCATTTTTGAAACTAATTTATTAGCTATCAAATACCCTATACTTTTGTCGTTAGACATATCAGCAGAAGTGAAATCTCGAATATTTAATCCTAATTCAATAGTTGCAATAATGGTATTAGTTTCTTCATAAATAATTTTTTCTATTTCCTCATTAAACTGTTGATTATTATTTACAATATCGAAAATTGCCATAATTATGTTAGCTACTGCTTCTGCTAATTCGTCCTCAGATACACTAGATTTGCTCATCATTAATGAAACAATGCTCTTAATAGTAACTTCCCTAATATCTTGATATTTTGGGTCATCTAACATTAGTAACACAAGTTTATTGAGCATGCTAGGAATCGTACCACTAGTAGACTTTGTTCCAAATTCATTTTCTTGATTGCGTAC
Organism: Coprobacillaceae bacterium; assembly: GCA_031555175.1. Taxonomy (GTDB): domain Bacteria; phylum Bacillota_I; class Bacilli_A; order Erysipelotrichales; family Coprobacillaceae; genus JAVBUP01. Next base: position 13,588 of record JAVBUP010000003.1, on the reverse strand, counting down.
TGCTTCTGGAATATGGAAGTAAATAATCGGATCTCCATATGGTCGAGATTCACGACTATCGCCACGCCTTCCACGATAGAAAGTAGTATTCTCTATATAATGACCTAAGCAGTTAACAAAGTCTCTCTGCTCAGCAATCAAACTAATTTTATTTCTTCTCTGTCTGATATTTTCTTGATATTTATCCATAAATTGTGTAGAAAATCCTTGTCCATCTAAAGATAAACAATAATCAATATAATCTTCTGGGATCGCTAATGTTACATATTGTGCTTTATTTGCTCCCTTTGAATGGCCGGCTACAATAATGCTTTCGACATCTAGCTCCTCTTTAACTTCATAGATAAATTTTGCTGCGGCAATTTGTTGAACTGTATCAGAAATAAGCATCCCTTCACCATTATCTTGCCATTCTGCATCACTTGCCGTTCCTCGATAAACTACATATGCCCGATTATATATATCTTTAAAACAAACAACTCTATGGCCAATTAATATATCAGGCCTAGGTTCACTTTTCTCATTGATATCAATATACTTTACCACCTTTAAACTACCAAGCATTTCATCATTGATTACATCGTTAAGAACTACATCCCATTCCTTTTTAGTCATAAAGATTGGATATTTTCCATTACTTTCATCATTACCATAACCACTTTTTAAAATATACTTCGCAACTGTTTCTAAATTCCCTAGATTTTTTAGGTCTAAAATGGAAGTTAGATATACTAAGCAGCACAATCTTTCTAATTGTTGATCGCTAAGGCGCTTATCTACTACATTTGTTTGCTTGGTTTTGGGTAATGAATTGTTTATTAATTCCTCTACATTTACATTTTCATCTAAATGATAAATAATTGAATTTCTTACATCATTATCCGTAAATTGAATATTACCATGAACACCATTATTTACAAACTGCTTCAATATATCTTTTCGAGCATCAAAATTTGAACTAACTGTAATCAATTCAATGCATAATGGTTCATTGCTTTTATATGTAAACTCTATTTGGTAACTACCATCGAGATTATCAAGTGAATTGCGTGTATTATCTTCTAAAACGGCTCTTGATTGCATCAACTCATAATCATCATTAATTTCATCACCATCAACAATTACTGTAAAAGCAATATCTTTTTCTGACTTAACCCCATACCTTACTTCCAAACTCCACAATTGCTTATATTCATTTATAATCACAAAGTCTTCCTGATATTTTGATTTTAAATAGCTAATAATTCTTTTGCCATCCATCATTTAGCCCCCATTCTAGTTATATCTTATAAAAACTAAACAGCAAAGCATCATTCTCTGAAGCATCAGCCACGTAAATCATTCCTCCAGAGCCATTTGCCGCCATCTTTTTATAAATTGCCCTTACATATTTATTTGAATAAACAGATTTAAGTTTGTATGAATCTCCATTTTTTTCTATTATAAACTTTTGACGGTCTCCAATTGATTCACTATTGCAATATAATTGTGAGATATCTCGAAATTTGTCATCATAAGATGTACTAGCGTAATGTACAGTTAGAAAGCGATCATTCATCTGACTTTTAAATGAAACTGTCCCATCGTAGTTCTCACAATAATTAAATGTAGTTAAAGCAGAGACGTTTGGTGCATCAACACCTGCAAAACCCTTTTCGCGTGCCCCTTCAAAGAATAACCTCATATAAACTGGTTGGATATTTTTATATATAGTCAGTATTTTTGAAGAAAGTGCTACGGGATATGGTTTAGTAGGTAATGGTGTGATTTTAAAATAATTAGAAATATAATTAAAATTTTCTCCTGCCATTCTATAAAATGCCTTTCTAAGTTGCTCTTGACGAACTGGAGACTCTGCTAACTCCCATATTGGCATATAAGCATAAATTTTTGATAATACCTGCTCTTCTTTCGTGCGCACTGAATCTGCCCAGGCCTTAAACGATTGTGCTATTTCACTCAGGTTATGAATTCCAGCTACAACCGCGACATTACCACCATAAGATTGAGCTCTAACGATTGTTGATCCAATGATGGTCTTTTGTGATTCCGTTAGCTTTACATCGGCACTTGCAGAAACATAAGCACAAGCGGCATCGATAGCTACTTGGAAATCTGTAGTCTTAATTGATTCACTTGAGTTATATATTCCTGTTACTTGAATACATCCTCCTAGTGATGACTCAGTGATAATATGTGTCCCATACTTTGAGAAGATTATCTCAGGAGTAATACTGTCACTATCAATTCTCTTTAAGACTGTTGGATTAATTATATCTCTCATATCTTCCCCAAAAGCATAATCTGCAGAGAGCATATGTTTATTCGTTTCAACACTCGCTACTGCATTATAGAACTTAGCTGTTTCAACTAACTTATCACTACTTCCAAATTTTGCCTCTATACTACCAGTAAAGAAACAAGCTGCACCAGTTTCTACCTTAGTTGACATATCCATTGATTTAAATACTTCAGTAAATTTCTCTGAAACCATTGAGAAAGTTTTAGCCTTGTTTACACCACTAAGCTTAATTAAAGTTTTTCCTTCGTATGCTTCATCTTTAAATAACTGTACTTTTGCCTCTTCTGGATATGGCCCAGCTGAATCAAGAACATTTATTGCTTGCCCAATATATGTGTTCGTTCCATCAGGTAACTTTGCACCTAGTACTTGACTACCAAAAAAATACTCCTGCTCACTTCTTTCTAAATCATCTATGTAATTAAATTCCGATTTATCCATTGTAAATCCTCCTTTTCTGTAGTTACTTATTAAAACTATAAACTTATAAATTATCCTCCTTTCTTCTATAATTACTCTTTATAAAATCTTAACATTCAGATAGGTAAAAACGAAATAATTGTAAGATTTTTAATTAAAAAGGAGTTTAACTAGTAAAAATGCTTAAAAACATAAAAAAAATGACTAAATTTCATAGCCACTTTTAGGTAATTAATCATCCAAATTCAATTTTTTACTCATAAATACAAATAAATAAGAGATAATCAATCCAGCTATTATTGCTATAATGCCAATAATTGGATTATAGTTTAAATCACTTTTAGGCAATAGATAAATACTAACTACCGAGCCACACATAAACCCACCAACTATAAAGTAAGCAATACTAGGATAATGTTCTAAGATATATTTAGTGATATTAGAGAATACCACCATCCCTAATAAGAAGCATGTGCCCACTACACCAATAACCATAATATCTATATTCTTAACTGCGTCTAATAAATACTCATAAACTCCAAATAACATCAGGATTATTGAGATACTAGTTCCTGGCACCATGCTAGCTATACCAGCAACTGCTCCTGCTATCGCTATTGTTACTATACTAACTGTTGTAATAGTTTTAGTTGTAGAAGCTTCTATTAATCCAATTGTTACTGCAATCCCAAAGGCTATAACTGTACCAAGTAGATATTTATATTTAAACCCATAACTTCTTGCTTTATTAAATACTAATGGAATGTTTCCAATAATTAAGCCCATAAATAAGTAATATGTTGCCTTTTCATATGTGGCAAATAAGTAATCAAAGCAAAATACAAATGCGATTAGACTAATTACTGCGCCTATTCCCATTGGAATCAAATAGATAATATTTTTCTTTAAATTCTTAAATGGATTAGCGACAATCGTTAATAAATCATCATAGATTCCCATCATAACAGCCATAACACTGCCACTCACTCCTGGAGCAAATATACTAATTCCTAGAAAGAATCCACAAAACATTCGATATAAAAATAAATTCATAGTTTCTCCTTAATATAAAAGGAATGCTAGCATCCCTTTAAATCTTTATTAAATATCTTCATCATTACTCTTCATTTTAATCATTAATTCTTGGATAGCAGCAACTACATCAACAACTTGGATTTCAACACCTTGTCTAACTGTAAAGTGTGTATGAGTGAAATCAACAATACCTTTTACACCCAGATCCATTAATTGATCAACGGTTTGTTGGACATTCTCAGAAATCGTTAGTATAGCTAATTTACAACCTTTAGGGAATTCTTTAACTAAGTCATCCATTGGGTGAATCTTAACACCATATCGCTCTCCATGTTTGTTCTTATCCAAATCAAAGCCAGCAACTATACTACCAACAGTATGTTGCCATTTATTATATTTCAAAATCGCACTACCTAGATTACCTACTCCTACTATTATAATAGGTTCATCTAGAAATAATCCCAATTCTTTATTGAATACATCGATTAACTGCACGATATCGTATCCTTGTCCGCGTACCCCGATACCATGTTCAGATAGATATGTGAAATCGCGACGAATAGTTGTCGCTAGTATTCCTGTCATTTCTTCTAATTCGCTTGATAAAAAGGTTATCTTCCCATCATGAGCCATACTACGTAAGGCTTTTAAATAGATTGGGTATCTTGACATCGTTGCTTTTGAAATCTTTTGTGCTTTCTTTTCCATTGTTGCTTTATCACTCCATTTCGAATCCTGGTTTCACTCCTAAATCTAACGGGCTAGATAGTCCTAATTCATGCATTACATGACCAGCCATAGCAATCATCGCAGCATTATCTGTACAACACCATAAAGGTGGTAAAATCAAATCTGTACCTAGTAAATCTTTCTCTACCATCTCTGTCATTGCAGTGCGCAGCCCTTTATTAGCAGCTACTCCACCAGCTATTGAGATTTGCTTTACTCCATATTCTTTAGCGGCATTTCTTGTCTTATTAATAATAACATCAATCCAAGCATTTTGAAATGCAAAACATAAATCTTCGGGTATTATTTCCTCATTTCTCTGCTTAATGTTATGTACTAAATTAATTACAGCTGATTTTAAGCCACTAAATGAGAAATTATAACTCTTATCATCAAGTGGTTTAGGAAGTTTATAATTAGGTTTACCTAAAGCAGCTAACTTATCAATTTGTGGGCCACCTGGATATGGTAAATTTAAAACTCTTGCTACTTTATCATTGGCTTCTCCAACTGCATCATCAAATGTAGTTCCAATTATTTCAAATTGCATAGCATCTTTAACATACACAAGTTCAGTATGACCACCTGATACAACCAATGATAGCATTGGATAAGTAATTTCCTTAACTAGGGCATTAGCGTAGATATGACCAGCTATATGATGCACCCCAATTAACGGCTTATGAAAAGCTGCCGCTAATGTTTTAGCCGCTTGTAATCCTACATGTAACGATCCGACTAATCCTGGCCCTTGTGTTACTGCAATAGCGTCAATCTCATCAATTGTTACTCCTGCTTGTGTCAATGCTTGTTCTAAGACAACTGATACATTTTGTACATGTAATCGACTTGCTATTTCTGGTACTACTCCTCCATATAAAGCGTGTGTATCAATTTGGCTTGAAACTATATTCGATAATAGTTCTTTACCATCTTTTAAGACAGCCATGGCTGTTTCATCACAACTTGATTCTATTCCTAATATTAATACCATGTTATCACCCCAATATCTTCAACATTAAATAAGCATCTTCGCCATTATCACTATAATAATTTTTTCTTACTGCAGCATTAGTAAATCCATATTTTTCATATAATTTTTGCGCTACAATATTTGATACTCTAACTTCTAATGTTATGTTAAAACATTCATTTTGTTTAGCTACTTCTATACATTTATCCATTAAAATACAACTTAATCCTCGCCCTTGATATTCTTTAGCAATTCCTAGAGTAGTAATTTGACAAATATCAAAAGTAATCCAAAACCCAATATAACCGATTATTTTATTGTCTTCTACTAATACATAGTTATTAGAAAACTCATTTTCACAAAGTTCATAAATAAAGTTTTCTTTAGTCCATGGACTAGCAAATAGTTCATTCTCTAACACCACAACTTGATCTAAATCATTAAAAACCATTTCTCTTAGTTCCATAGGCTAATCCTTTAAGTAAGTAGGTACTAAGTTATGAACTGAAGCAACTGGTTCAATATGTTTAGCAATTGCAAACATATTTTCTACTAACGTGTCACATTCTTCACTTTCTATTCCTACCAAACTTGTATCTCCTACTATAGTATAGTCAGTATATTGAGCTTTAAAGTCAGCAAAATTTGCAATATCAATTACACATTCATCTATTACTTTTTGATTATTGTTATAAACTCCTACAAAGACTTTCTTGCTTCTAGCATCTAATACTGACATTGCTTTCTTATCACCAACTAGGGCTTGTAAACTAGAAACTGGGTATATCTTGACATCATGTACAGTCGCTAATGTTTTAGCAAATGTTAGCGCAATTCTCACACCGGTATATGAACCAGGACCAATTGTTAGCACAATATTGCTAATATCTAATATTTCAATATGGTGATTTGCGCATAGTTCCACAATTAATGGTAGCATCATTTCTGATTGTTGACGATTACCAGCCATAACTCTTTTTTCAAGCAATACATCATTATCATATAATCCAATTGCCATAATACTATTGGCAGTATCTAGTACTAATGTTTTCATTCTAACACCTTCTTACATAAGTTTTCATATTCAAGTCCAATAGGATGGATATTGAATTCTCTTTCTGTTTCAGAAATATTTCTAATAATTATTTCTAACCTATTCACAGGCAATTCTTGTTCAATAAAGTGGGCCCATTCCACAACACATACTCCATCACCATTAAAATATTCATCAAATCCTAGTTCTTCATTTTTTCCTTCTAAGCGATAAACATCTAAATGATATAATGGCAGTTTTCCTTCATATATCTTCATAATAGTAAAGGTTGGGCTGTTAATGATTCTTTTTACTCCTAAGGCTTCGCCAATCCCTTTAGTAAAAGTAGTTTTACCAGCTCCTAAATCACCTTCTAATGTGATTAATGCCCCCATAAATAACTCTTTACCTATTTTAAGGGCTAATTCATTTGTCTCTATATTTGATTTTGTTATTATTTTATATTCCATTTTTTTCACCATCTCTATAATACCACAATTTACTTAATTTTTTATATCTTTTGATTCCCTTTTTCAAACAAAAAACAGTCAATGACTGTCTCTGCTATTTCTTTAATTCTAGATACTTGCCATACCAATGCTCAGCAAAACCAACTGCAAATGGTCCTTTCTTTAATCTAGCCATCTCTTTTAATTCATTGAGTTGATCACGAAGGATACTATCCAATTCTAATGGGTAGTTCATTTCAAATCTATGTACTCGATATTCATCTTCATCCAATACTTTCATTCGATAGTCTGGAAAGACTTTTAAGTCTAAATCATAATCAATGTATTTCAAAGCTTGACCATCCCACAATGTTGGAGATGCTATATTGCAATAAAAATAAACACCTGTGTTTCTTATCATACAAATGATATTGTACCACTCATTTGTTGGAAAATAACAAATAGCAGGTTCTTTTGTATACCAGATCCGTCCATCGGCTTCTGTTACCATTGTTTTATTGTTTATTACGATTACATGTTCATCAGTTGCATCAAGAACTAAACCTTTGTCCCAACAGCGATGGATATTACCATCATGTTTATAGCTGTGAATAAGGACAAACTCACCTATTCCTGGTTTTTCCATGGGTTTTCCTCTTTCTGATGTCTTCGTAGTTATTATACACGAAAAAATAGATTATTAAAAGACAAAATAAAGACAGGATTTATATTTTCCTGCCCTAAATATTTTAAACTATTTATTTATCATTTCAAAAGATTTATCTAACATATCTAAATTCAATGAGTAGTATTTTGTTTTTCCGTCTTTATTAATATCAACAATACCATCTTCTATAATTTTAAATAGATATTTCCTCATTGTCGCTTGATTTATTTTACAACTATCACTTAATTCTTGAATAGTAATTTTACCAGTATCAAACAATGTTATTATTAACAATTGGGTTAATATTTCTTGTATCTTCTTATCATAATCTAGTTTGTGTATAAGCTCCCAATAGTAATCACATTCTTCAGATTTATCACTAATATTAATATATAAATCATCCATTCCGTTTTTAAGTATTTCTAAAAATCCTATTACAAAATATGTTAAATCTCCACGATTCCTTATATCATTAGTAGTTTTAAAAAGTTCATAATATTTTTTTTGCTCACTTTTACAACTAATTGATACTTGCAAAGAAGTAATTATATCTAATTTGTGATTTAAATAAGCACTACTAATCAATCTAGACATTCTGCCGTTACCATCATAAAAAGGATGAATATATCCAAACAAATAATGAAAAACGGGAACCCTTATTAATAATGGTATATTTTCATCATTCAAAATCTTCAATGACCTATCCATATAATCAATTATTTTAGATTCATCATAGATCCCTCTATGGATTTCTTTGCCCCCAGATAAAACTTCTACTATATCCTTTCTAAATATTTTACCATCTGGCAAGTTATTATGATTTTCATTCTCAATATCTCTTAAAAGAACATCATTAAATAAGTCTCTAATGGACTCGCTGTTTTTGATAACAATTTTATTTTTAATCATCAATACATACTTACTAACTAAACCATAAAATCTACTATTTTTTTTATCTGTTACTCCTAGTAATTCTGCAATTTGTTTTCTAGTACTTGCAATGCCCTCTATTTCATTAGTCATTCTAATTTCATTAATTAAGGTATTTGTTAATACCCAGGCCTTAGCTGGGCTAGGAAGTCTATTTTCTATTATTTCTACGATTGCCTTATCCAAATAGAAAATGTCCTCAATAAGTGATAATAATTCTGGGTTAACATATAAAAACGCTTGCCACTCACCTATATAAAAATCAAATTTAATAGCATTTTCACCATTAAAATATAAGTCATAAGTCTTTTGAAAATCTATATCTTTATTAAAAAACTTTTTATACATAGAGATATATTCCATAATCTCACCCCTTCATTTTCAATTCAATATTATTTTAGCATTTTATAGTAAAATATTCAATATTTTGATAATAAAATAGAATATTTTAGATTTTCAATGTAATTTTTAAGTCATTTTATCATTAAAATGCTGAAAAGATATATTAATATAATAAATTTTATGTATTATACACTAATATATTCTATTTATTACTATAATAATAAAAAAGAAAATAGTTTTACCTATCTTCTACCGAAATAATTCTTCGTTATAAAATACTGACTTCTTTGATATTTCCTCATTAACATATTCAATTGAATATTTTTCTAGAAGTGTTCCAGTATTAGAGAATAAATTCGTGCCTAGCCCTAGACGATCTCCATCTATTTCTATACCTAAGCTAGCTAGAATAGTTGGATAGTAATCCATTGTAGAGAATATTCTATTCTTAATATTAGATGTGCTAACTGCTGAATTAATGATAGCATTATAAATTGTACGATCATAGAATTCATCAACATTATTAGTAAAGAATGTTTGATCCATAGATAGATGATCACCAACAATGACAATTGTAGTGTTGTCATAAAAAGATTGCTCTTTAATCCATGACATGAATTCTCCTAATTGTTGATCAGAGAATTTAATAACATTAGCATACTGTTCATCGTATTCATCGCCAGCATTTTCATCTAAATAACCATCTGGGAAGTGAGTATCTACTGTTAATAGATTAAAATTAAACGGTTCATTAAGTGAAGCAAGATACGTAAGTTGTTCTTTAGCGTATTCATACAGTTTACTATCTTCAAATCCCCACCATACATGATAATCTTCATCTATCTTTCCTTCTTCAATAGCTATGTTATAATCCCAAATTTGATAGTTACCATGTTCAGTAAAATATTGTCTTCTAGATCCAAAATCTGCATCAGAACCACACATAAACATTTGATTATAGCCTTGCGCCTCTAAAATATCTCCTATAGTATAAGCTCCAGGCATAAATGCATCATACTCATCATCCGCGCTTTCTTCTAATACTAGTTTAGTCGGAAGCCCTGAGGTATAAGCAGTTAAGGCTGCAATAGTCCAAGTTGTACCTTTTATAGCTGCTGCTCCAGTTAATTTCTCACTAGATGAAAAACTAATATTATTAGCGGCTAATGAATTAAGATTAGGTATTAAACTCTCTTGTAACGCTCCACCTTCTGCAACTGACCCATAGGTACTTTCTGTAGACTCTAAATAAATCATAATTAAGTTTCTTTGTTCATCTGGAAAAGTTAGATTTACCTTAGCTGGATCTACATAGTTTTCTTCTATAAAAGTAGATACTTGCAGTTGTGTTTTTACGAAAGCAATAACTTCATATTGCTGTAACCCAAATGCTATAGCCAAAGTTAATAGAAAACTAGCTACTCTAACATAATTTCTTCGAATAAATAATACTACTTTACTAATTTGATTATGATATTTAAGCTTCTGTGTATTCTCTATAAATCGTTCGTGCTTCCAAATTGGTAAATGAAATACTATCGCTAAAACAATTATGGGGATTAGCGCTTGATAGATAAAGTTAAAGTATGCTGAAGTATCTGCTCCAGTTTGTGGAGCAATAATTACAGATAAGCATTGCTCTAATGTCAATTTACCAAATGAGGTAAAGAGCCATATAGTTCCTATTACTATAAATATTGCAATAAATATAAAGGTAAAACCAATGTATTTACTAAATTTCTTTCTCATAAAGCCACCTCTTAGTATAAAACACTATCATAGATATGTTACAATTTCAATTCATTCAACAAAAAATGACAATTTTGTTATAAACAAAACTATCATTAAAATGATGATTAATTATATTATTCAAATACTGTCTTTGAATATAGAACTTTACCAATAATTCTTACTGGTATATCTTCTACATCTTTTAAACTAAAATAACGATTCTCTACATCGGGATTAGCAGCTTCTAAGATTAATAGATCATTTTTTCTTTGAATCCTTTTAACAGTGACTTCATCATCACCAATTAAAACTACTGCAATATCGCCATTGTTTACATCTTGGCATTGTTTAACGTAGACTAAATCTCCATCATGGATCCTTGCCCCAGTCATTGAATCTCCGACTATTTTTAAATAATAGTCACCTTTTTTAGAATATTCATAAGTTACTTCCTCATATCCTAAAAAGTTTTCTTGAGCAAACATATCATAGCCAGCTTTAGCGTATCCTAAAATTGGTTTTTTAAATTCTAGTACTGTACCATTTAACACCACATCAATATCATAACCTAATAATGTATCAATTTTTTCTTTTACTGCTCCCTGTACTTTCTTGACATCGCCAGAAAGCCACCTAGCTACAGTAGAGCGAGTAACTCCTAATTGCTCAGCGATATAACTAGCGCTCACACCATTCTTATTTTGATATTCACGAATTAAGTCTTTCAATTCCATCATATCACCTCGTTGCATTTATTATAGCACATATGCAACTATGTGTATAGTAATCAAAAATATTTTTAAGTTTGTTGCATAATCTATTGATTTATGCAACAAAGCGTTTTATAATAGGCTCACAGGTGGTGAGATTATGTGGAAAAGAGCTATTCTACATTGTGATATTAATCATTGTTTTGCACAAATAGAAGAAATGAAGAATCCAGTTTTAAAAACAGTGCCTATGGCAGTCGGTGGAAATGAAGAAAAAAGACATGGCATTATTCTAGCCAGAAATTTATTGGCTAAGCCATTTAATATAAAAACTGCCGAACCAGTACGAGATGCAATTAAAAAATGTCCAAATCTAGTTTGTATATCTCCTTCTACTAATGATTATGTTTATTATACAGAACAAGTTAAAGATATTTATCGTGAATATACTGATAAAGTAGAGTCTTTTGGATTAGATGAAGCTTGGATTGATGTCACAGAATGTCAATCTTTATTCGGGGATCCTGTCGATATTGCCAGGGAAATACAGAATCGTGTCTATAATGAGATTGGTTTAACCATTTCCATTGGTGTTTCCTATAATAAAGTATTTGCTAAGTTAGGATCAGATATGGTTAAGCCAAGTGGGCTTACAGTCATTACTGAAGAAAATCTAGAGCAAACTGTTTATCCGTTACCGGTAGAAGATTTATTATATGTAGGTCCTGCCACAAAAGAAAAATTAAATAAAATTGATATATTTACGATTGGTGACCTCGCAGCTAGAACTGCTGACTATATGCGTAAGGTATTAGGCAAACAAGGTGAATTAATACATTGTTTTGCTAGAGGCTTAGATATAACTGAAGTAAATATGTCTACTTTTAAACGAGCAGCAAAGTCTGTAGGTAATGGCGTTACCGCTGTGCATAATATTGATACCTTTGAAGATGCTAAGATGGTCTTCTATGTCTTAGCTGAATCTGTAGCATCTAGATTAAAAGATAATGGTCAAAAAGGTAATGTTATAAGTATTTCTCTTCGCGATACAGATTTGAAATGGGTATCTCATCAAAGAAAGTTAGAAGAACATACAAACACTAGTAAAGAAATTATGCAAACTGTAGTTTCATTATTAAAAGAAAGTTGGACTTCCAATACTTCACTAAGAAGTATTAATGTAACAGTCTCATCCCTTGTTCCAGAAGGAAGTGGCTGCCAAGTAAATTTATTTGTAGATCCCGAACAAAGAATGAAGGATCGTAAAATCGATCTAGCAATGGATTATATCCGTGGCAGATTTGGCTTTGATGCAATTAAGCGTTGTGTTCTCTTACAAGACTCTCCATTAACCGACTTCAATCCTAAAGGTGATCATACTATACATCCAGTTGGATTTTATCATTAATGAGTAATATTCAACTATATAAACGTTATGTACGTATGATTACCTTAGTTGGAAAAAATGGAGAAGTCACTCCCCTATATATAGTTTGGGATAATAATGTTAGATATAAAGTAGATAAAGTACTTGAAGTACGTAAAGCATTCTCCCCAGTTGGAGGAGCTGGAATTCTCTATCGCTGCAGGGTAGAAAAACATGGAGAAAGAAATATATACTTAGAAAAAGATCGTTGGTTTATTGAGAGCCATAAACCATAAAAAAGAGCAACTATCATAAATGATGGTTGTTTTTTTAGTGCTATTTTGGTCAGAAAATAAAAATAGTATTTTAATAAATGTTTTAGTTAAAAACAACATAAAATTTATTTTCATTAATCATATGTATCTATAATATATAGTGGAAATGGTAATGAAGCACTACATTCATTCATCTAATGAAGATATAGAAAAGAGACTAGATATACTAAATAATCCTATACATAAACGAAAAAGTTAGAAAACCTCGTAACCTATTCGTAACCCAAATAAGAAAAAAATAAAAAACACTGATTAAATCAGTGTTTTATTGCATATTGGTGGACCGTTGGAGGCTCGAACTCCAGACCCATCGATTAAGAGTCGATTGCTCTACCAACTGAGCTAACAGTCCATTTTTGGTGCATTAGTGATTATAACACACCTATAACTATAATTCAAATAAAATATTAATTTTACTCGATTATTGTTGTAAGTTTACAATAGATGTGAAACAAAAATTAAATATAAACAAAAAGTGATCCAAGTACTATAATTAGTTTACCACAACAATCATAGAAAGGACTTGAATCACCATGATTATTATAAACGATAACCCAACTATAAAT
>JAVBUP010000061.1:0-33182 GCA_031555175.1 Coprobacillaceae bacterium | reverse complement strand
ACAAGTCGAGCAGGGACGAAAGTCGGGCTTAGTGATCCGGCGGTACCGAATGGAAGGGCCGTCGCTCAACGGATAAAAGCTACCCTGGGGATAACAGGCTGATCTCCCCCAAGAGTTCACATCGACGGGGAGGTTTGGCACCTCGATGTCGGCTCATCGCATCCTGGAGCTGAAGTCGGTTCCAAGGGTTGGGCTGTTCGCCCATTAAAGCGGTACGCGAGCTGGGTTCAGAACGTCGTGAGACAGTTCGGTCCCTATCTGTCGTGGGCGTAGGAAGTTTGAGAAGATCTGTCCTTAGTACGAGAGGACCGGGATGGACGTACCAATGGTGCACCAGTTGTCACGCCAGTGGCATAGCTGGGTAGCTAAGTACGGAAGGAATAAACGCTGAAGGCATCTAAGCGTGAAATCCACTTCAAGATGAGACTTCCCATAGAATATCTAGTAAGACCCCTTGAAGACAACAAGGTTGATAGGTCAGGAGTGTAAGTGTAGCGATACATTCAGCGGACTGATACTAATAGGTCGAGGACTTAACCAAGAAGATTGGTTATAACGCTAAGTATATAAATAGAACACAAGAATCATTTATTATCTAGTTTTGAGTGATCACACTCAAAAAAAGCAGTCTAGTGACGATAGCAAGATGGACACACCTGTTCCCATACCGAACACAGAAGTTAAGCATCTTAACGGTGAAAATAGTGCGCAAGCGCGAAGATAGCAAGTCGCTAGGCTTTTTTTTGTTTATTTCGTTTTTAATTTGTGATATTATGGGAAAGGTGATTTTATGAATATTCTACTAGTAAGCAAAGATAGAAGTGAGATTGAAGAGTTAAAACTTTTTTTATATTCTCTAAACAACAGTATTACAGTATTAGTAGCAATGTCATGTGAAGAAGCTGATCAAATGTTTAATAATTATAGGATAGACTTACTGCTATTAGATTTATTGCCGCATGACTACCATAGTTTAATGCTTTGCGAAAGAATAAGGGAAAGAGAAGGATATTTCTACTTGCCGATTATATGCATGGTTGATAATGAGCAAGATATGCTATTTGCTTTTAGAAATATTCATTGCTATGATTGTTTATTGAGACCAATTAAGAGAAATTATTACCAGGTTATGTTAGAACCTGTTGTAAAAAGTTTTGAAAATGCCTCTAAACCTTTGCAAAGAATATCAATAAAGAAATTTAATGAAATTAAAGTAATTGCATTCGATGAAATTAGCTACGTTGAAGTAAATAATAAGGATATTAATGTAGTAAATAAGGATAAGGTTATAGAATATACAAATATATCTCTAAAAGATATATTAAATAAACTAGATGATTCCTTTGTACAAGTACATAAAAGTTATATAGTTAATACTAAAAAGATAGTAAGTATAGATATAAAAGAAAAATTTATAATGCTAAGGGACTGTAAGGAAAAAATACCTCTTGGGACGAAGTATCTACCGGAAATAATGGGGATTGAAATATTTTTTGGCCAAAGGGTTAAATTTCTATATGAGTAGAAGGGGGTGGAATCATGAAGAGTAAAAATGCTTATATACTAGAGGAAAATGTATATAAAGGACTAATAAAAATGGCATTGCCATTAATGATGTTTAGCTTAATAAGTTCACTGTACAATATAGTTGATGCCTTCTGGGTGGGTCAGCTTGGGGAAAATCAAGTTGGTGGTGTCGCAGTTATTGGACCGATAATGAATTGTGCTTTAGCTTTTTCTACAGGATTGAGTGTCGCGGCTCTTTCGTTGATTTCGCGCTCAATAGGAGAGAGAAATTCAGAGAAAGGAAATGTGTTTGCTACTCATTCAATGGCATTATCAATTGTTTTAGGATTATTACTTGGTGTTATTTCATATGTATTTGCGCCAATATTGCTTGATTGGATGAAGACACCTGCAGAAATATACGAATATGGTCTCATTTATTTTCGGGTTATGGCAGCAGATTATGTTTTCTTATTTATTCTTGCAAATTTTCAAGCTATCCGTCAGGGTGGCGGAGATTCAAAAACACCAGTTTGGGTGAATTCGATTTCAGCAATTTTAAACGCAATTTTAGATCCAATATTTATATTTGTGTTAAACTGGGGAGTATTCGGGGCTGCTGTAGCGACGGTACTTTCAAAAATTATAGTTATCCCATACGCAGTAAAAATATTAATGAAAAATGATGCAATAACAAGAATAGATTTCAAAAAATATAAGATTAAGTTCATAGTTCTCAAGCAGATCATATTTGTAGCTATACCAGCATCGATTGGGCAGTTTTTAAGCGCATTTGGCTTTGTAATGATGAATAAATACGTTGTAAGTTATGGAGCAACTGCTATTTCAGCGTATGGTGTTGGCTCGAAAATATCATCTCTAGCCTACATACCAAGCAATGGAGTTGGTAGCGCTCTTGCTACTTTTATTGGTCAAAATATTGGTGCTGGAAATATTGAAAGAATTAAAGAGTGTTATCGAAAATCAATGCATCTTATCGGGGGTATCGCAGTTATTATGACTATAACTGGATGGGCGATGGCTGGGATGCTAGTTAATCTATTAGTAAAAGATGCCAGTACTGATTTAATGAGTATGGCAACTGAATATGTATATTATTCAGTTGGAACAGTATTCTTTATGGGTTGGTTTAATTCACTTAGTGGTTCTTTTGATGGGTCTGGCAATACTAAATATACTTTGATAATATCAATGATAAGACTATGGGGACTAAGAATTCCGATGATTGTTATATTTGAAAGATTTACCACACTTGGTATTAGTGGAATTTGGTGGTCAATGATTTTGAGTAATTTGATTATATGTATTTTTGGCCAAATCGTTTACTCTAAGTATCATTGGCTTGATTCAGCATTAGGATAAGATATTATATATGGATATAAAAAAACGAGCAAAACAGTTAAAACTTGATGTACCAGCTGTGTTTTTATCTCTCAAAGATAAAAATACACCATTTATAGCAAAGATAATGGCTAGTATTGTAGTAGTTTATGCCCTTTCACCTATTGATTTAATTCCGGATTTTATTCCAGTATTAGGTTATTTAGATGATATTATATTATTACCAATGCTGATCACACTTACTATTAAACTAATACCATCGGATATATGGATTAAGAATAAAGAGGCGGCACTGGGTATGTGGGACAATGGCAAACCAAAAAAGTGTTTGTATGCCCTGCCGATTATAGTTTTTTGGATTATGTTAATACTTTTAATTTTAAAAAATATAAAATAAAAATCTCTGCGTAGAGATTTTTTATTCTATTTCAATTGCATTTCCCATATTTGGATATGGGTTATTTTCATCTATGTAATCGTAAAATAATTTACCTTCAAAATGATCTAATTCATGTTGTAATACGATAGCCAAATATCCTCTGGCTACAATTTCTACTTCTTTTTCAGTAATAGCGTCATATCCTTTAACAGTCACTTTGTGATGCCTTTTTATATAGCCTTGATGTTCACCATTAACAGATAAACACCCTTCACCTTCTTTTAAATAAGCTCCACGTTCAGAGTGAGAGATAATTTTGGGGTTAACTAATCCGTATGTAGTTTCACCACAAATATTTCCTTCATCATCATAATCATAAATAAGAATAGCACACATTCTCTTTAGATGGCCAACTTGCACAGCAGCCATACCTACTCCAGGTCTAAGTTGTAGCTCTTCTGCTTGCTCATCATCTTGTGATATAAATAAATACTCTAACATACCATTTAGTATCTTAGTATCTTCATCGCTTAATGGAAGTGGCACAATCTCTGATTTTTGTCTTAATATTTCATTATCGTCTAAAACGATATCTTTCATTTCTAACATGTAAAACACCTCCTTAATATTCTACACAAAAAATGGTCTAATTGAAAGGAAATCACTTAAAATATTTAATCTATTAACTAATTTGGTATAATATAAATATAGGTAGGTGATATGAATGAGCGATTTTGAAAATATCAGTCCAGAAAGTGTTGGGATTTCTTCCTTACAAATAGATAAGTTTCTAAATAGGATACTTGAAGAAAAAATAGAAATGCATAGTTTTATGTTTTTAAAAGATGGTAAAGTATTTGCAGAAGGATATTACTATCCATATACCAAGGATACTAAAAATTATATTTATTCTTGTAGCAAAACTGTGACTGCTACTGCCATTGGGTTTTTGATAGATGAAGGCAGAATAAGTGTAGATGACTATGTCGTACATTTCATGGAAGAAACTGACTTACCAGAGAAAATCCATCAGAAATATTTGCAAATGACAATAAGACATTTATTAACCATGTCTGCTGGGCTTAATCATGAACCAAATATACTTATGTCTGGTAATTGGCGTAAGCTTTACTTTGAAAGTAAATTCGTTGCTAATCCCGGAGAGTTATTTTGCTATAATAGTTTAAATACATATATACTATCTGTCATAGTTACTAAAGTAACTGGACTAGGATTAGTTGATTATTTGATGCCAAGGCTCTTTGAACCGTTAGGAATTGAACGCCCGACTTGGGCAGAATGTCCAGAAGGATACGCCATTGGTGGTTGGGGACTATCTTTGACTTCAAGATCATTGGCTAAAATAGTACAATGCCTACTTGATGATGGCCAATGGGCTCAACAACAAGTAATTCCTGCTAACTGGGTACAAGATATGTTATCTAAGCATATTGATAGTAGTTATTACAATGATGCACAAGATTATATTTGCGGATATGGTTATCAGGTATGGAAATGCCATGATAATAGTTTTAGACTTGATGGCGTTTTTGGTCAACTAGGATTCATCGTAAAAGATAAGAATATGACAATTATTGTAACAGCAGGACGATTTGATTCTCAGGCAATTATGAATATCATATACGATACAATCATTAGTCCACCTGATAACTTAATTCCTAATGATGAACGTCATAATGACACTGGTTTAGTGGCAAGAATTGCTAATCTTCATGCTGACCACCATTTTGATGAGCCAATTGGAGAATACAAATTAGATTATCTATCAGTTGAAGCAAAATTTATCAATCGAGTTGTATCAATTTTGCCCCTAGCAGTAGTTGCGTTCTTCGGAGCTCCAATATATAAGTCTAAAGGCTTTGAACTAGAGTTTAATGATCAAGAATGGCTGTTCAAATGGGAAACACAAAAGATTTTACATCCAATTCGAATCGGGTTGAATGGAGATTATATTAGAAATGTTTTAAGTTTGAGTGGCCAAGATTATGTCATATATGCTACTGGGTATGTAATAAAAGATAATGTTATCAGACTATACTTACGCATAGTTGATACACCACATACTAAGGTGATTGATATTAAACTAGAAGATTTAATAGCAGTTGTAGATGTAGGTGAAATTCCGCAAATTTCGGAATTATCAGATTATTTTGCGGTCAATCCAATGCTAACTGGATCAAAAGAATTAAACAAGCTAATAGTTGGTGGTGGACTAAAAATGGTTAATATACCAAGTATTGCTACAATAAAAAAATATACTAAGGGGTAGCCCTTAGTATTTTCTTAGCAAATTTTGTTACATCCGCAAATGATTAATAATAAGAAGATTACTAATACGATAGCGAACCAATTTTGTCCATATCCTCCGCAACCTTGATTGTAGTATGGGTAGTATGGTTGTTGACAACCGCAATTGTTAAATCCTCCAAAGCTTCCATAATTGTATCCAGTGTACATGTTTATTTCCTCCTTTACATTATCATGATATTCAGTTATTTGAAATTGGTTAAAGCAATAGCCTAAAACAAAAAAATAATATCTTCCTTTATTAATTACTTCAAGTATAGTAAAATAGATTAGACAAGGAGGTGAGATAATGGAATATGATTATCCTTTAAATTACGATTGGTCAGTTGATGAAATAATCACTATAACAAGCTTCTACAATTTAATTGAAGATGCTTATGAAATTGGTATAGATAGTAACGAAATCATTGCTGCTTACAAGCAGTTTAAGACTATTGTAAATAGCATTGCTGAAGAGAAGCAATTAGATCAGTCTTTTATGTTGGCATCAGGCTATTCCATCTATCGCACCGTAAAGGCAGCAAAAGAAAAGAATGGAATGATAAAGATGGTGGTTAGTAGATGAATCGAATAGTTAAGAAGAACGGTCACGATTTATTGATATACTTTGCTGTCACATTTTTATCAGTGTTTGGAATAGTTATGATCGGGTCTGCAACTGTTACTATTGCAATTGACAAAGGACCAATTGCAGCTTTAATAAATGTTTTCAAACAAGTTTTATTTGTGTTCTCCGGGTATATCTTAATGTTTGGAGCGTATAGACTGTTTAGAGTGAAGAAATACAATAAATATATATACTTGCTATATGGGCTAGTTATTATTGGACTTTTTATATGTTTAGTATATGAAGATCGTAATGGTGCTAAAGCATGGATTTACTTAGGAAGTTTTACATTACAACCAAGTGAGTTTTCAAAAGTTATTTTAATTCTATTATTATCACATATGTTTAGTACCTTTCCTGGAATGTTTAAAAAGAAATCGCATCGCTCTCGTGATGATTTTAATAATTATAAGAGAAAGAAAATGCTTGTATGCTTAGGTATACCACTTATTATTGCAGCTATAGTAGTTGGGATAGTGGCTATTTTGCAAAAGGATTTGGGATCCGCAGTTATAATTCTACTACTTTGCTTAATTTGCTTCTTTGCTGCTAATAACCCATATTTTTTAAGATTCCAAGCTATCACTCTAGTTGGTGGTGTTGTTGGGGCAGTATTTCTGTTTTTTGCATCTAATACATTTCTTAAGGGATTTCAAATTAAGAGAATTTCTTCTTGGCTAAATCCACTAGATGATCCATTTAAAAGTTCATATCAATTAATCAATGCATTAATTGCATTTGTTAATGGAGGATTATTTGGTGTTGGCCTGGGTAATTCTACACAAAAATATGGATACATTCCTGAGTCGCATAATGACTTTATTGGAAGTATTATTTTTGAAGAATTAGGAATATTTGGATTAGCGATTATTATCGCTGGATATTACATTATTATTTCTAGGTTAGTAAAATATTCTTTGAAAGTCGAAGAATCAAAAAGTAAGATCATTTTAATGGGCATTGCGGCGTACTTCTTTTTGCATCTATTTGTTAATCTTGGGGGAATCTCGGGACTAATACCGATGACTGGAGTTCCGCTCTTGTTTGTATCATATGGTGGTTCATCTACATGGAGTGCCTTTATTGCGATTGGTATTGCCCAGTCAATAATTTCAACTTATAATAAATCTTTAGCAACGAATGCCTAGATGGCGCATATACTATACTAGGTGATAGTATGCAATCAATAGATGATTTTAAATCTTTCGTTCGCACAATGCCATCATTAAAAGATGAGGTGTTGGGTGGAAAATATACATGGCAGCAGTTATATGAGTTATATGATTTATATGGTGAAGATCATGAAATATGGGAAGACTATAAAAAAGAGATTAAGAAGGAAACTGGGCCAGTATCATCTGGCAGTTCCTTTGATTTAAATACAATTTTAAAATATGTACAAAACATTGATATGGATAAAGCTAGTCAAGCTTTAACGCAACTAAACAAAGTAATTACTTTAGGCTCTTCATTGCTCAAGAAAGAGGAACCAGTTAGGGGAATTAACAGTAAACCAACATACCGAAGGTTTGATGATTAATGCGTTATCAAGTAAGATTGAAATTATATGAAAATAAGGATCATATAATTTATATGCGTGAAAATCCAGTCTGGTATAGGATTCTAACAAGGCATCCTGAAATGGTCGATCAATTTATAGAACAATATAAAATTGATCGCAAACTTACATTTCAAGACAAAATGGATCAAATGGGGCTTATGCTAGAAATGTTTAATGCATTAATGTGAGGTAATTTATGGAAGAGATATACAACAATATATTTAAATTGGTAGAGTTAATTAAGAATACTACATTATATAAAGACTATAAAGAAGCTGAAGCAAAACTGGAAGAGGCTGAAACTAAAGCTTTACTGCTAGAACAAAAAACTCTTCATGAAAAATATCTTGAATTAAGAAGGTATGATAAAAATATGGACTTAACGGATATTAGAGAAGAATTAAGAATTGTTAAAGAAAAAGTGTTAGCAAATAAAAATATCACATCATATTATAAAGCTTATCATGAGTTAAATAATATGTTGGAGGAAACTTCTAAACTTTTATTTAAAGATATCTCTGCAGAAATTGTTACAACGAGTATAGATTATTAAAACTTCGTATGAAGTTTTTTTACTTATAAATCATAATAAGTCATTATGAATATGGTATAATATAAAAAATCCCTGCCATGGGATTTTTAGAAAGAATAGAACAAATGAGTAGGGATTGCATCAGTGATGCAAATATATTATTCCCAATTAGTAAATAATATACATAGAAGGTGAAAACAAATGCGTATAATTTCTGGTAAACTAAAGAGTAGACAGATTAAGCCTGTGCCTGGTAACAACACTAGACCAACAACAGATAAAAACAAAGAGAATCTATTTAATATGATTGGCCCATATTTTGATGGAGGAGTATGTTTGGATTTGTTTGCTGGAAGCGGCAATCTTGGAATAGAAGCTATTTCAAGAGGAATTGATTTTGCTTACTTTATTGATAAGGATTTTAAAGCATTCGAGACTATTAAAGAAAATATTAATGCTTTAAAGATAAGTGAACAAACTAAAGTATTAAAAATGGATTATAAGAAAGCTTTGCAATTATTAAGAGATGCAAGTGTAAAATTTGACTTGGTTTTACTTGATCCGCCATATAAATTAAATATTATTCATGATATTATTTCTTTTCTTGAAGAACATGATATGATAAAGGCAGATGGAATAATAGTATGTGAAGATGAAAAGACACAAGAACTTCAAATGGATTTTGAAACTATTCATATGATTAAGGAAGTTAATTATGGAATAACAAACTTATATATTTTAAGAAAGGATGATGAATGATAATGAAATTAATTGCGGTATATGCTGGTACATTTGATCCAGTGACAAATGGTCATCTTGATATAATAGAGAGAGCTAGTAAAATGTTTGATACATTGTATGTGACAATTCTAAATAATCCTGCTAAGGAAAATACTAAAACGTTTAGTGTTGACGAACGAATGACAATGTTAAGGGAGTCTACAAAACATCTTAATAATGTGATTGTTGATTATAGTGATGAGCTAACAATAGGATATGCTGCTAAGAAGAATGCTTCTGTATTAGTTAGAGGATTAAGAGCAACTATGGACTTTGAGAATGAGTTACAGTTAGCTTACGCTAATCAATATTTAAATAAGAATATTGAAAGTGTATTTTTAATGACTCGTCAAGAGTATTCATTTATTTCTTCTGGGACAGTAAAGGAAATAGCTAGCCATGGCGGAAGTGTTGAAGGTTTAGCACCTATTTGTGTGCAAAAAGCGTTAAAAGAGAAATTTAAATAGAAAAAACAAAGAAGCAATTCATAGGGGGTTGCTTCTTTGTCATTTTATATATCTTTTAAGAAAGAATAAGGGGATATTGAATGAAAGCGTATTCATTCAACACATATACTATATCACATTTTGGTTAAAAGTAAAGCGTTTCCATTAAAAAAAATAATAAATGTTTGTTGTTTGAGTTAATGATAAATGCTAATATTAGATAAGGTGAAAGATATGAAAAAAATAATAATTGATGAACTAGGTAGTAACCAAAGGATAGATAAATTTTTAAAGAAATATTTACCTAATGCTCCGACAAATTTTATCTATAAAATGTTTAGAAAAAAAGATGTCAAAGTTAATGGGAAAAGGGTAGAGGAAAATTATATAACACAAGCCGGTGATATTGTGGAATTGTTTTTATATGAAGATAAGTTCATTGAATTTTCTGCCAATAAACAAGTTAGGTCATTTAAGAAAGAGTTTAGCGTAGTATATGAAGATAATAATGTTTTAATTGTTAATAAGCCAGTTGGGTTATTGATTCATGAAGACAATGATAATGAACAAAATACTTTATCTAACCAAGTTTTATCTTATTTAAAGGATAAGAATGAATATGATGATAGCAGTGAATCAGTCTTTACACCCGGACCAGTGCATCGTTTGGACCGTAATACTAGTGGTTTAGTAATTTTTGGTAAGAATCTTAAATCTTTGCAAACACTTAATGAAATGATTAAACAAAGACATTGTATAGAAAAGAAATACTTAACAATTGTCGCTGGTAAAATATCTAAAGCTGGAGAATTGCAAGGCTATATGGTTAAGGATGAGAAGTTGGGGAAAGTAAAGATGGTGTCTAAAGATAATGAAGATGGATTATTTATGCATACTATTTATAAACCAATTGACTCAAATGATAGTTATACATATTTAGAGGTGGAAATAGTTACAGGAAGAACACACCAAATAAGAATTCACTTATCAAGTGCTGGATATCCAATAATTGGAGATAGTAAATACGGTAGTTTTCAACTTAATAAAGAGTTGAAAACACAATTAAAACTGGGGCATCAGTTTCTACATGCCTATCATATAAAGTTTATAAAGGCATTTGGTATACTAGAGTATCTTCAAGATAAAGCAATTGAATGTTCACTACCAAAAGATTTAGAAATAATCCATCAAAAATTATTTGATAAGTAAGGGATATGTTATAATAAATAATAAAGACCGGGATGAGTCAGCTATTAATGAGCTAACTCAGTCGGTCTTTTATATCATTTGATTTACTATAATATTTACTAATCCTTCACATATATGCTGATCCTCTGCAGTAAATCGATTAAGGATTGGTGAGTCAATATCGAGTACTCCAATTAAGAGATTATTCTTTATGATTGGTACAACAATTTCTGAGTTACTAGCACTATCGCACGCTATATGCCCAGGGAATTCATGAACATTCTTAACAATCACAGTTTCTTTAATAGTAGCTGCATGGCCACATACTCCTTTATCTAGATTGATTCTAACGCACGCTATTTTCCCTTGGAACGGGCCAAGAACTAATTGATCTTCTTTATAAAGATAAAACCCAGCCCAATTAATATCAGTAAATGATTCGAAAATTAATGCTGATATATTTGCAAGATTTGCAATTAAGTCATGTTCTCCATCGACAATAGCTTTTGCTTGGTCAATAATAGCCATATCTTGAATATTTTCAAAACTCATAATTTCACCTTCTTCCGGTTTATTATACACCATATAAGCCGCTAATGAAAAGACTTCTTGAAAGTATATCCAAATATGTTATAATGTATTTTGTTAGCGGGGGTGCCTTAAAAGGCTGAGATGGAAACGAACCCTTATAACCTGATCTAGTTTGTACTAGCGTAGGGAGCCTAAATGTATATTTAGAAAAACTACGCCTTTGGAAAGAGGTGTTTTTTTATGAACAAGATGTTAACAACTAGAAATATCGCTTTGATGTCGATGTTTATCGCCATGGAAGCACTCTTAAGCAAAATTGAGAGTATGTGGTTTGTAATGCCACAAGGAGGAACAATTTCCATATCAATTGTGGCCGTACTATTAGCCTCATATATTTTAGGGCTAAAAAGTGGTGTAATTGTTGGTATTGGCTCATCAATTCTACAATTTATCTTAGGGGATGTAGTATGGTATGGGATTTATTCCTACTTATTTGATTATGTATTTGGAATGTTGGCTTGTGGATGTGCAGTTTGGTGGAGAAGTGGGAGAATTAATTGGCGTGGGAATAATTACTTTATTTTTACAGGAGTAATTATGGCATCTGTAATTAAATTCTTAGGGCATTTTCTAGCAGGTTGGCTGCTATTTGCAGAATATGCTACTGGACCGGTTATTAAGTACTCAATAGTATATAATGGTACTTACATGCTTCCAACTTTGATTCTATCTTACATTGTCTTTAGTATTGTTTATCCAACATTAAAAAGATTTAGAAGACAGTAAAACCGAGAATAATCTCGGTTTTATTTTTGTTATAATTGGTTTTTATACCCAGTAAACTGTTGATACTTAGTTTTAAGTACCACTTCGTTTTCTGCTTCTAAAGCATACCATCCTTTATCATACATTACTAAGAATAATTCTCTTTGTAATGTAAAGCAGTCATCCAATACGCCGCACACTGTTTTTAGTAGGCTGTCTGTGCTGGCTTCTTGTTTAAATGTGGCAAGTGAAGTAGTTATTGATTTAATAGTTGCTAGTGAGTCATGAATAATGTCATGATCGTTAAAAACTGTTTCACTAGGCTTGATTGGTTGTTTTGTAGGATTACTCATTGTTTAATTCCTCCAATAATTCATTATAATATTTTTTAATTTTTTGTTCAGTTTTTTCTAATACTTGAACTATTGATTCATCAACTGCTATTTCACTATAGTGTCTACATTTTTTTGCATACATCAGCATCATTCCAAGAGTATCTGCTAGATATGTTGCATCTTTTTTAGTTACAATATTTTGTGGTTTAGTCATAAAATTTCTCCTTTTCAAAAATAGTATTACCAACTATAAAAAAATATACATAAAATTATATTTTCCCACATATTATCAACAATAAAGATGACACACATCAAGAATTATTATGTGCTAGAATATGTATGCTGGAAAAAGTATAAGAGGACCATATGGTCCTTTTTTAGAAAGGAGAAGTATGAAATATATTAAATATCTGTTTTTGATTGTTTTGGCATTTGTACTGGCTCAAGTAGATGTGAAGGCATATCAAACTGAAAGTGTCACTGTCGTGGCAACTCGACAAGGAAATGCTAGAATTTATGGCAAAACAAATACTTATGATTTGTGGAATTACCATAAAGCTGGAAATAAGGGTGGTTATGATTTCATCAGTAGTCGCCTATACTTAACGAATAGAAATGAAGTGACATACTGTTTAAATAATGATATAGCATTCAATTCTGGAACTACTTATGCAGTTGATTTTGAAGGAGCAACTTTGAAATATAATACCAATAGTTATATAAAGGATAGTGTAAGAATTATTATGAAATATGGTTATCCAAATATGAATTACCAGCAATTTAATAATAAATTTAGTACAAATCTAAGATCTGATGATGAGCTAATTCTAGTTACACAAATGTTAGTTTGGAGTTATACCAACTCATTTAACCATACTATTGATTCGACAGGAATGTTTGCCTATCGTTATCAATGGTGGGTAACTAGAGAAACTGCTGCAAAGGGTATAAATAGTGATGGAGGAATACTTGATTATCGAGCTGGCTATGATGCTCCAACTAATAATACCATGCTTCATGGAAATGAAATTATATTTAATGCAGGAGTAGCAATGAACAAGCAAGTAAAGATTGATTATGCAAATAGGAGCATTGAGACCAATATCGATTCTATAAACACAACATTGCTCAAAGATTCAACAATAATAAGTAAAATGAATGGCATGGGTATTGGTAATGATGGGAGTTATAGTTTGAGTAATCCAAAACTAGTAAGTGGCAGATATATTTTTGGACCATTTACAGTTCAAAGCAATATGACTATGCAATCATATTCACTATCATCTACAAACAGCAATATCTTATTCACAAATGCTGAAGGAGGAGTTGTTAATTCATATGGTAATGGACAGCAGTTTTATATCTCTTTGCGCGCTGAAGATATAGAAAACGCAAATAGTTCGAAGATAATGGTAACAACAAATTTTGTATCTACTGCTATTCAGCCGCTAATCTATATGTCATCAGCATCCTCTCAGCAACCGATGCTGATTGCTAGTGATGGAAATTTGGTGAAGAATAATAAGATTGTTATGACGATGAGTTTAGTGAATAGCCTACCTATAGTGACCATAAATAATAATGTTTTGGAAAAAATTTCTGGTGAGAAAATGTCAAAAGTTCGAGTAATTGCCTACGATGATTTTGGAAATGAAGTTGCTTCAGCACTGACAGATAATAATGGGACTTGTCAAATAAAAGTGCTTGGTAATAAAAAATATTATATACAACAAGATCTTTCATCAATAAGTAGTAATTTTACAAAAGATGCATCGCGCAAAGAAGTTGGAAGCAGTTCAAAGAATATCACTGTTAGCAATAGCTTTTTTAATCAATTAAACACCCCAATTAGAGTTATTGTTGAGGATCAGTTTGGCAAAAAACTGGACAATGTGAAAGTACGTTACGACACTGCTACAAAGACTACAAACAGTGTTGGGGCTGTATTATTTGAGAATATTCCCATAGGCAATCATTTATTTGTATTAAACTATGATAATGATGAATTCCTGGTAGACATAAACCACATCTTTAAAATTGATGTAACATATAGTAACCAGGGAAAAGAAATAGTACATAAAATAGTTTTACATAGAAAAATTGATTACTATTTAGAATATTTATCATCAACAACAGTCGATGATAAAAACGAATCTACTATTGAGTTTGAGATTCGGGAAGATCATAGCCTAATTCAACCATTAAAAATTGAAGTGTATGCTGATAACGCCTTAGTTAAAAGTGTGACTTATAATTATAATCCCAAGGATAATATTTTTAAATATATCTTATCTGTTTCAAAATCAACATCATTTACCGTAAAATTAGTAGTAGCAGATGATGTTCAGATTAATAATCAACTGACTATTGACATAAGACAACCATCACAAGAGCGATTCGAAGTAATCAACTCTAAGAGTATGGAAATAAGTGGAATCATTAAAACCACAATTAATAAGAATTTAGATATAAGTTATGATTATGAGAAGATTAAAGTGATGCCATCTTTTCCAAGTAAATCAGTAATAAAGGCCGGGCAAGGAATAGATGTTTCAACATCGTTATTATATGAAAATGAAGTAGTGCCTCACAACTTCTCACCATTTGTTTATGGCGTATTTCCAACTTCTGAGTTAGATAATTTAGTAAATACTGAAAGACAAGCTAAAATAATTATGGAGCTAGTTAGCAGCAATTATAGCCTACCATTAACTTATATCGGTCAGCTATCTGGAGTTGTGAGCACGAGTAAGTTAGTTGACGAAAATGAAACTTTTTTAGATGGAGGTAGAGTGTGGTGGACCCCAATATATTATGGAAATGATACCTATGCATATCAGCTAGAGTTGGAAAACCTTGGAATAAATAAGATGACAGTCATTTATTACGAAGAGCCATTAATCCAAACTTTTGTTTCCACGTTTATTGTTAGGCCTGTGTTCTTAAATAAACCATTTCCAAATAGAGATACTCCATCTGAATGGGTGGATAGCCTTATGATTTTCACGAAGATGAAGGAAGAGATAGAAAGCGGCAGTTTAGCTAGTTTTTCTAGCCCGTTATTATTCAATGATAATTTAAGGCAATTATTAAATAATGATTTCAAGAACAGCTGGTCAGATAATTTCTTTAGTTTTATTAACTTTTTTGCAGTATTTAAGGGTGGTGAGTTGAATTGAAAAGTTTACATTTAGGCATTGCTTTGTTTTTTATATGCGGAGTTTTTGGAGTTCTTACAATTATTAGTTCAAATGAACGAGTTGAGAAAATTAGCATGGAGGATAGTATAGATTTTTCTGCATCCACCAGCTTAGGACACGCAATGGAACTAGGAAACTATCGCCTATATGACACATATAAAGTAAATAAACAGAAAGTAATTGAGGTATTTGTTATTGAATTTGCCAAGAAGTTTAGCTTATCACAGGATGTAGAAATACGCTATTTTATTCAAGAACAACCAGCATTAATGACATTGTATGCTGATTATAATGGCAATACATATAGCGAAACTTATATTATTGAAAGGCAGGATAATAATGAATGATGATTTTTTTGATTATGTAGATTTTAAAGGCTTACTGCCATTAATAGAGAATCCAAATATTATAGAGGTACAATATAATGGAAGGGAAGTTTGGGTAAAAGAAGTTGACGGGCAAGATCGTATAGAGAAATGTAATATTACGGATGATGAGATTATGATAATTGCCAAACAATGTGCTAATAAAGAGAAAACATATTTTAATGATTTAAATCCCATCCTAGATGCAGATGTAGATATTGGCTTAGCATATACACTGAGAATAAATGTCCTACATCCAATACTTTCTAAAAAAATAACGATGACTGTGCGAAAGGTAACAACTCATATGTTATTGACTGATGAAAAAATAGTAACTGAGAATTATATGACGAAATCTGTATTAGAGCTGTTAATAGCTATAACAAAAAGCGGTTGTAATATTCTTGTTTCAGGTATTGCTGGAGTTGGAAAGACAGAGCTAATTAAATACTTTACTTCATTTATTGATGAAAGCAAAAAGCTTATTACCATAGAAGATGCTCGCGAACTTAATTTATTGCATCTATTTCCAAATAGAAATATAGAATCATTAGAAACATCAACAAAAATTGGCTATAAAGAGTTAATTAAATCATCACTAAGGCATAGCCCAGATTATATAATCATTGCGGAGATGCGTGGTAAAGAAGTGGAAGATGTTATTAGTTCAGTGTTAAGCGGGCATAAACTGATATCGACTATACATGCTAAAGATAGCAGTATGATTCCTGATCGAATGATGGCGATGATGGACATGGATGGCAAAAGCGAACTTGAAGTTAGAAAGATTATTCATTCAATCATAGACTTTGGTATTCATATTGAGCTAATTGAAAGAGAGAGAAGGGTAGTTCAAATTTGCGAATATACATTTGATAGCCAAGGAGTGCCTGTGACAAATATTGTCTATTCATTGTCAATTAATGCAGAAAATGAAATAATCCATACTTCCCATAAACTATCTTCTAAAAACAATGCACGCTATACCTCTTCTGGGCAATACAAAAAACTGAAAATAAGTGGGTGGTTGTAATGAGAAAACGAGATTATGCATATTGGAGCAAATTAATTGTAATAGTCTTAGCTTCTGTCAGTTATGGGTACTTTGTATATTACAATGTATTGATTTCCTTGGCTGTAGTACCAATAGTTTATATAGTTTATGAACGCGTTTATGCAAAGAGGATTTTGTTTTTAGATAATTATGAAGAATTCATTGAAACAATATCATTTTGTACAGTAATAATTTCTGGGATGAAATTGGGTATGGTTTATCAGCATTGCTTAGAAGATGCAAAATTTAAAGTTGGTGATACATCGCGTAGCGAAATAGAAAACATGTTAGGGATTATAAATAAAGTTGGAAACATCAAGGAAGCCACGGACTATTACTATCTAAATCATCCATATGATTTTGTAAATCAAATCCATAGTATGATAATTCAAATTGATCAGACAGGGTTAGATAATCTAGTTGAACCATTTGAGTTATTGCAAAGAGAAATAGATCAGATTTATGATGATGTTCAAATTCATTACCAAAACAAAAAGAGTTTTAATCGCAGTTTTATATTATTCTTTTTGATGACGCTAGGATTAGGACTGTCAATACAGTTTTCATTTACATCTAGTACATTTTATTTGCGAGCAATACATACTCCATGGATTGCCTTGTTTTATGGACTTTTTATACTTGTTAATTTGTTTGTGTTCTACCAAGCTGAATGCTTCTACTATAAGGTAGTGGTTGATGTATGAATCTATTAATTTCAATAATAATTACCATAATGTTGTTAATAGATTTCAAATATAATGTCATTGCTCAAGTTGTTGGTAAGTATAAACTATATAGATTGAATGAACTAGAATTAGATAAGATGATTATCGACTTGCATTTAAATCATAGTCAACCATCTTTTTTTATTTCACGGATACGATTCATGCTTGTAGTATCTATTGTTGGATTGATTTTTGTTAATGATTTTAAAGATATGATATTTTTGAGTTTGATTTTATATGGTGCATATAAATATCAATATGTAGTTCTTAGAAAAAAATATCTTCAATCAATAGCGTATAGTGAAAAGGAGATTGCGCAATGGCTGAAGAAGTTATTAGTTTTATTGTATTCAAAAACAGTATCTTGGTCATTATTACTTTCATACGAAGATGCGCCTGAAATCATTAAGCCAGCATTAGATCAACTATTGTTTCGTTTACGAAATGGACAAGACAGTCAATCTTCATTTCAAGAATTTGCTACACATTTTAAAGATATCCATAATTTACAAAGCATTATGAGGATGTTAAGCAGGATAAATGGTAAGGGCGATAAAGAGAAATCAGCGCAAGTATTAAGTGTAGCGGTTGAAATAGGTCACTTATCAGCTAAGGTTAGAAACGATCAGTACCTGAAAGAAATTAAACGGATGTCTTTATATGGGTATATCAGTTTATTTAGTTTTGGCGCATTAATATTTATATTTTTAATTGCACAAATTATGTACTTAAATATTGGAATATAGGAGGAAAATATGAAAGAGTTTATTAACGAATATGGAAGTGTATTAGTGTATGGAATACTTGCCTCAGCGATTATTGCCGGGCTCATAAGTCTGTTTTTTGGTATGGATGATGTTATCAAAAATTGTATGAGTACAACGTTATATACTTCTATTTTCTGATGAATAATTTACTAGAGAGTATAGGAGTATTAAGACTATTCCAAGTATTAGCGATATTACTATTATGTATTGGAATGTTTGGAATACAGTATGATCAAAATGACAAAGTAAGAAGATACATACAAAATGCAATTGAACGAGAAGGTAGTTATAGCAATGAATTGGATTTAAAAATAGAGGAGGTGATAGATGATAATCCCAATACTATCAAATCTTATTCTATATATGAAGAAAGCTCTACTAGTGATAGCATTACTTTCAAAGTTGAACTTAATGCAACGTTACGATTGTTCATATTAGATACATTTTTTACATATAGCATTAATGATTATGTCACAATAGAAAAATAGGAGGTTACAGTGCAAAATTTCTTTGAAGAATATGGGAAAGTTATTATAGCAATAATTGTTGTAGGTGTTCTAATTGCTACAGCAACTTGGGTTGCGCCAAAATTTGAAACGCTAATAAATAAAACTTTCACTAATTGGGAAACCAAAATTACAGAACCAGATCAATAAGCCAGGATACTGGCTTTTTTATTTTGTTTACTATAAAAATAAGTTATAATATAGTCGGTGGTGATAAAATGTTACTAATGGCTAGCGGAAGATGTGATATCCCTGCTTTCTTTGGTGAATGGTTTATAAATAGATTGCAAGAGGAATATATTGATGTTCGAAATCCATTTTTTCCTAAGCAAGTATCTAGACTAATGATAGCAGGGGACAAGATTGACGCTATTTTGTTTTGTACTAAGAATCCAATACCGATGTTCTCGTATACTAAACAACTGCAAAAATATAAATGCCACTGGCAAATCACTATTACTCCATATTCTAAAGATGTGGAGCCATATGTACCAAATAAGGGTAAACTCATTGAGGCTGTTAAGGAGTTATCTGCTATTTATGGTAAAGAGAATGTAGTGGTGAGATATGATCCGATATTTATTTCAAGAAGGTATAGTATAGATTTTCATGAAGTAATGTTTGAGCAATTATTGGGTAAACTTCATAACTATATAAATAGAGTTGTTATAAGTTTTATTGATATGAAGAAGAATACTAATAAACATGCAAGTGATATGGGCTTTGTTGAACTGGATGAAGAGACTATTATTGATTTATCTAAGCGATTAGGCTTAATAGGTAGAAAATTTAATACCCAGATATCTACTTGTGCTGAAAACTATGATTTAAGTGAGTTTGGTATAACTAATAAGCCATGTGTTGATAAGAGTGATATTATTAATTTAATTGGGGAAGATATTAAATTGGCAAAGCAGAATAACCGCGAACATTGCAATTGTGTTAAAACTATTGATATTGGCTCTTATAATAGTTGTTTACATTTTTGTAAGTATTGTTATGCTAATTATGATGAGGAAATAGTTAAGAGTAATATGTTATTGCATAACCCTAAATCTTCATTAATTATTGGCGAATTAAAAAAAGATGATATAATTAAAATTAGAAAGTAGGGAAATATATGAACAAAATCTACAGCACATTATTACAAGTGTTAGGAACAGGTATTTTGGTATATGCATTAATTGAATCAGTTGAAGGCCTCACAAAAACAATTATTCTTTTTACAGCAATTGCGTGCTGTGTGGGTAGTGTTTATTTGAATTATGCAAAACCAAATCCAACAAAAAAACCAGTTCCAAAAAAATAACTTCACGATAGTGAAGTTTTTTCATTGTTAAGTGAATAACAATGATAATCCTTCACAATATATTGGTGAAGGAGGGTAAAATTATGCCACGATTAAATAATAATGCTTCGCTTGCTATGATGTCTGTAAAGTTTATTCCAGAGTATAAAGCGGATGCAAAAAAGATAACAGCTTTAGTTAGAAAACAAGGGCGTGTCGTTGGGTATCAATTATCTGATGGAACAATCTTGAATAAAGATCAGGCTGTTAAAGAATGCAAGGCTGGAAATATTTTAGGAGTAGGTATTTCAGAAAGAAATGGAAATGAATATCTGAAATCAATTCCTGATGGACAAGAAAGTAACAACCTAACTGATTTACCATCAATTTCAAATTAAGAAGATTAATTCTTCTTTTTTTGTAGTTGTAATGATATACTAAAATAAGCGGAGGGATTTGTATGATTTGTGTTCATTGTTATAAAGAAGTTCCAGATGGAAGTAAATTTTGTCCACATTGCGGTAAATCGGTTGATGTCGGCTATGGAATGGGCAACGGTAATATTGATGCTAATTATGAAAACAACAAGTCGATAAATTCTACTTGCTTAGCTGGTTTGATTACAGCCTGTATTTCTGCATTGCTGATAGACCCGTTTGGATTATTATCAATTAGTGGTTTTGTATTGTCTGCAAAGGGGTATAGAACGGTACTGATAACTGGGGAGCGTGGAATGAAGCAAGCAAAACTTGGTATGGGAATTTCTATATTTGAATTCATTATAAAGGTAATGTTAATTATTTCTTTATAATTAGTTTACCTATAATCAATAAAAATAACATATACTAGATTTGAAGGTGATTATTATGAAGAGAATAAGTCGGATAGTTCAATTTGCATGTGGGTTATTGGTTGTTTATTTTGCAATTAGATATGAGTTTAAAGGCATGTTCTATACTTTGTTAACATTGTTTCTTTCGTTGTGCATTGAAAATCTGTTAACAAAATATAGAATTATATTACCAGACTTTACAAGAATGTGTTTGGATATATTTTTGTTTTGTTCTATGACATTAGGAACTGGATTTCATTATTATTCAAAGTATTCATGGTGGGATATGTTTTTACATTTTTTCTCAGGTTTTATGTTAGCTCTTGTTGGGCATGCCTTATATAAGAGTATGACTAAAAGTGGCAATATTTTATTGGCAGTTTTATTTAGTTTGTTTTTTGCTATGACATGTGCATCCTTATGGGAGATATATGAGTTTGTTTGTGATCAATTACTTCATACAAATATGCAACAATCGATGGTAAATAATGTAATAATTGGTAACGCTGGGCTCATCGACACGATGACTGATATAATTATGGGTGCGATAGGATCTTTGATAGGCGTTTTTGCGATATATAATAAAGGTGAATGATTTTATTCATTCACCTTTGCATTTATAGTTCTATTCATTTTGCCTTGTTTACTGCGCTTAAAAGTAATCCCTAATTCATTTAATATGTCAGAAAATGCCCTTTTCCCAATAATTGGATCACTCACTTCGAACTCTAATTCAAAATCATGGGTATTGGAATATGTATTATAATCAATGCACAATATACCATCGACTAATATAATTTCTTGTCTAATGGTAGTTAATGAAGTGATGTAATACAAGTCATTTTCCTCAACACCAATGCACATAAGTTTATTTTTTATATCAGTTGAGGGTATATTATGATTTTTCATCAATTCAAAATCATTCTTAGTTATTTTAATATTTGTTTCTAAAACTCCTATTTCTAAAGGAGTTTTTAATGTTAATTCATAATCATCCATAATATTTCTAACTCTTAGTGAATAACGATTCATTTTTAAACATCTATCCTTAGTTTCGAAATAGTGATTTATTTGTTTAATTATTTTCCCTCTTCCTGAAAAAGCTGTTGATATTTTTTGATATTCATCTTCACTTATCATGCATTTAAATTCAATCTCTCTTGTCTCTGCCATATAATCACCACCTCAATTATATTATAATAATCAATTTTATGGTATACTAAAAAAGAAAAATGAGTGTTTCATTTGAAAAAAACCACAATTGTTTGGTAAAATAGAAATGTTTTAAGGAGTGAGTAAAATGGCGAAATTAATTATCAATAATCTGCATGCGGAAGTTGATGGCAAAGAGATATTAAAAGGTGTTGATTTAGAAATAAATACTGGGGAAATACATGCAATTATGGGACCCAATGGGAATGGTAAATCAACATTATTATCCGTAATTATGGGGCATCCTAAGTTTGTGGTTACAGATGGTAGCATCATGTTGGATGGCGAAGATGTTTTAGCGATGAGCGTAGATCAGAGAAGTAAGGCTGGATTATTTTTAGGAATGCAATATCCTCAAGAGATACCAGGGGTTACGAATAGTGATTTTTTGAAGGCGGCTATGAACGCGAGAACTGAGAAACCAATTTCATTGTTTAAATTTATCAAACAAATGGAAACAGCCATAGATGATTTAGAAATGGACCAAAGTTTAGCCTTTCGTTTCCTAAATGAAGGGTTCTCTGGCGGAGAAAAAAAGCGTAATGAAATCTTACAAATGAAATTGCTGAAGCCAAAGATTGCATTGTTAGATGAGATAGACTCTGGGTTGGACGTTGATGCTTTACATATCGTAGCAAAAGCAGTAAATGATATGCGTAGTGAAGATTTTGGATGTGTGTTAGTATCACATTACGAAAGACTTTACAAATTAATAGAACCAACACATGTCCATGTATTAGTTGCCGGTAAGATTGTTAAGTCTGGCGGGTATGAGATTGTGGAAAAAATAGATCAAGAAGGTTATGTTTGGATAAAAGAAGCAGGATATGACATTGTTGAAGAAGAGAAAAAAGAACAAATACGCTTAGAAACATGTGGAACTAGGGAACGTTTGAATGGAAAGTAAGATAACGATTCAAGATGGTAAGGTTCTTGACTGTCCAAATTATATAAAATCGCGTAGTATAGAGAATGATGTGGTATATCTTGTAATTACAAAGAATTGTAATCTGGAAATTATCTATCAACAAGATAAGCCACTACATGTTTACATTGTGATAGAAGATGGGTTAAGAGTAAATATCATTGAAACCAAAAATGTAAGTCATCTCAATAAAAAAATGATGGTTTTGAATAACGCTAATGTTACTGTTTTCTCGTATAATAAAAAATGTATAGAAACTATAGAAGATATAGAAGTTTACGAAGCAGCTGTTGAGGTTGCTTATTGCGAATTAGAAGATCATGATGTAAAGCAAATTAGCAATTATCATTTAGTTAAGCAAGGCGCACATATTTCTACTCGTTTAGCGGCATTATCTTCTGGGAAAAGTAAAAAATTATTTGATATTTCGCTGCTTCATGAAGATGGTAATACATCTGGGGATATGAAGAATTATGGAGTAGTTAGAGATGAAGGAAATATCATAATTAATGGTATAGGTAGAATTGGAAAAGGAAATAGTGGGAGCAGTACTCATCAAACTAGCAAGATTATGATGTTTAATGAAAAATGCAAAGCCCAAGCCAATCCTTATTTATATATTGATGAAAATGATGTTCAAGCTAGTCATGCAGCTAGTGTGGGTAAGATGGATGAAAACCATCTATACTACTTACAAACAAGAGGTATTGAAAAACAAGAGGCGATGAAGTTAATCACTTTGGGTTATTTGGTGCCCGTCGTTGATATGATTAAAAATGAAAGTTTAAAAGAAAAATTCAGAGAGATATTACAAAGAAAGATTGGTGAATAGAATGTTTGACGTATATAAAATCCGTGAAGATTTTCCCATGTTAAAGCAAAAGATGCAAGATAAGCCACTAGTATATTTAGATAGTGGAGCTACATCACTAAAACCACAATGTGTGGTAGATGCGATAATTAGTTATTACACGGAGTATACGGCCAGTGCTCATCGTGGTGATTATGATATTAGTTTGAGAGTTGATGAAGCCTATGAAGAAGCGCGAAGAGTAATGCAAAGATTTATTAATGCAAAATCAGAAAATGAAATAGTCTTTACTTCTGGAGTCACTCAATCTTTGAATATGGTGGCTTTTGGGTATGCAAGAGATATATTAAAAGAAGGCGACGAAATCTTAATTTCAATTGCTGAGCATGCTTCTAACACATTGCCTTGGTTTGAAGTCGCTAGGGAAACAAAAGCAGTAGTGAAATATGTAGAGTTAAATGCTGATGGAATGATTGAAATGGAGGCTATTAAAAAGGCAATTACGCCTCGTACAAGAATCATTGCTTTAGCTCATGTTACAAATGTATTAGGTTTTGAAGTCCCTATTAAAGATATATGTGCTTATGCACATCAATTTGGAATTACGGTTGTCGTTGATGCAGCACAATCTGTGCCACATATGAAAACAGATGTTATTGATTTAGATTGTGATTTTCTTGGTTTCTCAGCACATAAAATGTGTGGGCCGACTGGTACAGGAGTACTTTATGGTAAAATGGCATATTTGGAACAATTAAAACCTACTATATATGGTGGGGGAAGTAATGCCCAGTTTAATACTTGCGGTGAATTTACACTAAAAGATATACCAACCAGATTTGAATCTGGGACTCCAAATATCGAAGGAGTCATTGGGATGGCTGCTGCTGCCAATTACTTAATGGATATTGGAATGGAAGATATAACTAAACATGAAACTGAACTTAGAGCGTATGCTTTAGAAAAATTAGCAGAACTAGACAATGTAGAAGTATATAACAAAAATTGTGCACATGGACCAGTTATATTTAATGTTAAAGGTGTCTTCTCGCAAGATATAGCAACACATTTAAATTCATTTGGTATCGCAGTAAGAGCTGGTATGCATTGTGCTAAACTATTGCCTGATTTCTTAAAAACTTCGACAACAGTTCGTGCTAGCACATATTTGTATACCACAAAAGAAGATATAGATAAATTAATAGAAGCTTTAAGAACTGGAGATGATTTTTTAAATGTCTACTTTGAATGATGCAAACATACTAAGACAAATTATCATGGATCATTATGAGAATCCTAGAAATCGTGGATTAATTAAGGATAATTCAGATGGTTATATATCTTTGAATATGGATTCTCAAACTTGCATTGATAATGTTGATATGCAAGTGAAAATTAATGATGACATCATAGAAGATATCCGTTTTGATGGTGAGGCATGTGCTATTTGTACAGCGACAACATCAATTATGTCTGAGTTATTAATAGGGAAGAGTTTGGAAGAAGCTAATTCCATAATTGATAATTATATGAATATGATTTATGAAAGAGAATATAATGAGGAAGTGCTTGAAGAAGCAATCGCATTTAAGAACACATATAAACAAGCTAATCGTATTAAATGTGCGACATTGACTTGGAATGGAATGAAAAAAATAATTGATGATCGCAAGGAGGGATAAGTATGGTCAATAAAAATTCAAGTGATTATCAATATGGTTTTAATGATGGAGATATTTCAGTTTATAAAACTCAAAAGGGTATTAATAGAGAAATTGTAGAAGAGATATCGAGAATAAAACGAGAACCAGATTGGATGAGAGAGTTTAGATTAAAATCATTTGAAGCGTTTGAATCAATGCCTAATCCAACTTGGGGAGTGGATTTATCAGGGTTACATTTTGATCAATATACTTACTACATTAAGCCAAGCGAAAAAGAGGAAAGAACTTGGGATGAAGTTCCAGAAAAAATCAAAGATACTTTTGATAAGTTGGGTATTCCTGAAGCTGAACAGAAATTCTTATCTGGTGTAGCAACGCAATATGAATCAGAAATGGTATATCATAATATGCTAGCCGAGGTAGAAGAAAAAGGTGTTATATTTTTGGGTATGGATGATGCATTGCAGAAACATCCTGAATTAGTTAAGAAATACTTTAATTCTGTAGTAGATTATAAAGATAACAAATTTTCAGCTTTAAATGGAGCTGTGTGGTCAGGTGGTTCGTTTATATATGTTCCTAAGGGAGTAAAACTAGACAAACCATTGCAATCATATTTTAGAATAAACTCTGAGTTGAGTGGGCAGTTTGAAAGAACATTGATTATTGTTGATGAAGGGGCAGATGTTCATTATGTAGAAGGATGTACTGCACCAGTCTACTCTAATGAGTCATTACATGCTGCAGTGGTTGAGATATTGGTATTGGATAATGGTAAGTGCCGTTATTCTACCATTCAAAACTGGTCAACGAATATTATTAACTTAGTAACTAAACGTGCTAAGTGTATGAGAAATGCTTCTATGGAGTGGATTGATGGTAATATTGGTTCTGGAATGACAATGAAATATCCTGCTTGTGTATTAGCTGGTGAAGGAGCAACTGGAAGTTGT
This sequence comes from Coprobacillaceae bacterium, assembly GCA_031555175.1. Lineage (GTDB taxonomy): Bacteria > Bacillota_I > Bacilli_A > Erysipelotrichales > Coprobacillaceae > JAVBUP01. The sequence goes on along the minus strand of JAVBUP010000061.1, from coordinate 6,560 downwards.
ATCACGATAGGTGTGGCAAGAGAAAATCAAATCCTTGATGCAGGAGCTAAAATGATTCATTTGGCTAGTAATACATCAAGTAATATAGTATCTAAATCGGTGGCAAGAAATGGTGGAAAAGTAGATTACCGCGGTTTGGTTTATCATGGGCCAAACATTTATAATACTAAATCGAAAGTAGAATGTGATACATTGATATTAGATGAAATTTCAAGTAGTGATACGCTACCTAGAAATATGGTTTCTAATAATGATTCAACAATTGAGCATGAAGCAACTGTTTCTAAAGTATCAGAAGATCAATTGTTCTATTTAATGTCAAGAGGGCTTACGAAGTCTCAAGCTACAGAAATGATTGTATTAGGGTTCATCGAACCATTCTCAAGGGAGTTACCAATGGAATACGCAGTAGAGTTAAACCAATTATTAAAGTTAGATATGAGTAACAGTATTGGATAATCAAGAAATTAGAGAAATAATGATTGAAAGAAGATTGCTATTAAGCAGAATGTCTTATATACAATTATCTTTTTCAATCATAAATAAAATATTTAACTCTACAGATTTTGAGAATGCTAAAGTAATAGGTATTTATGTCTCTCATAAAAACGAAGTCGATACACATGCTTTAATCTCTCAAGCATTAACAATGAATAAGAAAGTAGTAGTTCCTAAAATAGTTAACAAAGAAATGATTTTTGTGGAAATACTTTCTTTACATGAATTAGAAGCTGGTACATTGGGGATATTGAAGCCAGAATCAAGCATACCATTTGATAAGAATTTGATTGATGTAATGTATGTGCCAGTCGTGGCATATAACAAATTAAACCGCTTGGGATTTGGTAAAGGATATTATGATTCTTACTTAAGGGATTTTGATAATAAAAAAATCGGGCTAGCATTTAAATTTCAAGAATGTGAAATAATTCAAACTCATGATAAAGATGTTGCCTTGGATGAAATTATAACGGAATAGGAAAATTTATTGAGTTTTTTAAAAACTATGGTTATCGTATGATAACCTTTTTTTCTTAATTTTTTCTTATAAACACATTTAGTAATGAAACTCGTGGTACAATAAGCAAGGGTGATATATTATGAAAAAAATATTGATATTATTATTTGTAGCAATGGCCTTAATGGGATGTGGTACAAAGGAAAAGAATATTGAAGTAAAAGAGGAGTTATTTACTTTTGAGTTAGGAGCAGAAATTAATGTAGATAAATCATTCTATTTTGATGGTGCTGAGGAAGAGTTAGAAAAAGCTACATTCGATTTGAGTGATGTCGATAACTCAAAAGAGGGATTATATGAAGCAATACTAACATATAACGAAAAGCAAATAGTTGCAAATATAGAGATTAAAGATACAGTTGCCCCAATAGCAATCACTAAAGATGTTACTATTACAAAAGGGCAGACTCTAAAGCCTGAGCAAATGGTAACTAGTGTAGTTGAGTTAAATAATTATACAGTCTCATTTAAAGAAGCGTATACATTTACTGAAATAAAGAAATACAATGTAATTATTGTAGTAACTGATGCGGCGGGTAATTATAGTGAATATGAAAATACTGTAACTGTAAAATCTTCTGCAACTTCTAGTGGCAGTGGGTCAAGTAATGCTGCAGGAGCAGCTACGCCAAGCGCCATTTTGACAAATGATGAGATTAAAACGATTATTTCTATTAATCGACCATCTAGTTATACAAGTATGAAGGCTTATAATGTATATGGAGAATCGATAAATTTATATGGCAATAATTATATGGCCGGAAGCAATGATGTGTATACTGGTAAAAAAATTGAGTTAAAAGATATAAAAACAGGCGAGATTAAATATACAACAACTGCTAGTAAGTATATCGATCAGAATATTAAGTCATATCAGATTCCAGAAGGAATTTATGAAGTGTATATTGACGGTAAGCGATTGAAGAGTGATACAACTGTGAATGAAGTGTTATATACCATCACCCGAAACAAGCAGAATAAACAAGTAGTGTTATATGCCAATAAGAATATGTATGGCTTGTCATTAAGCGAGCATGAGGTATTTGTTTATGTGAAGTATGCTACATTACCGACAGATGTATATGATGTTATCATTGATCCTGGACATAGTGCACAAACAACAACTGGTGAACAATATTCAATTGGAGCTACTGGACAAGATGGGTTGACTCCAAAACTAACTGAAATTGAACAAAATGTTATCGCAGGGTTAGAAATGAAGCGAATTCTTGAAGCTGCCGGGTTAAAGGTGGCTATCACACGAACAAGTAAAGATAGTGTTATGGCTGATTATGGTGTAGGATCGAGGGTTCATATGTCATATCAAAAGCAAGCGAAACTTTATATTTCTAGCCATTTAAATGGAGCGGCTAATATAAGTTCAAGGGGTTATGAAGTTTATACATCGATATATAGTTCTTCATCAGTTGGTGACTATATCGTAAATGAAGTCAAAGGTGGAATGGACAGCACGAAGATTACTGGGGCAAGACAAATAAAACTAGCGTTAGCAGCAAACCCAATCTATGATAATTACTTTATGACTAGGGAAACAGGTGGACAGGCTACACTTGCTACGCAAAATAAGATTGATACAAAAAGCGGTGTAGCTAACGAGAGTTTTGGTAATGTACCAAGAGGAGCGCAAGGCATTCTGCTTGAATATTTATATTTATCAAATAGCGAAGACTGCAAAATTTGGCGCAGTAGCTATCAAAAATTAATTGAGCAAAATGCTAATGGAATTCTAAAATACTTGGGAATCAAATAAAATAAGTACTTTTTCTTTAAATTGAATTAGTGTATACTGAGAAAAGATGGGAGGTAATTATATGCCAATTTATGAGGTAAGCAAGCAGGTAGATTATAATGAGGTTGATTTTAATGGTAATATTAAAATAGATGCTTTGGCACAGTTACTAGCCGACATTGCTACAAGACACGCTGAACAATTAGGATTGTGGAGTAGGGATAAAGAAAACAAATTTGCATGGGTTATTTCTAAACTTAGGGTGGAGTTAATCAAGCCAATTAAACTCTATCAAGAAGTAAAAATAAGAACTTGGCCCGGAGCAAGAAAAAGTGTAATTTATCCTCGATATTTTATAATTGAATCTAACTCTGGCGAGGTGCTTGTTAAGGCATCATCAATTTGGACAGTTATTGACGTAGAAACAAGAAGAATTGCCTCTCCTAGAACTTATAGCTATGATATTTCAGAAGAACTAGGAATGCCAGAGATTATAGATCCAAAACCGCTAGATATAGAAGTGAATGATTCCTTTGATAGAAGGAGTATTATAACTAAATATACTGATATTGATACTAATCACCATGTAAACAATAGTGTTTATTTAAAGTGGGTATCAGATATACTAGACTGTAGTTTTTATGAAGAAAATCGCTTTATGGAAATAAACATCTCATTTAGGAAGGAAATAGTATTTAATCAAGAGATACTCTTGCTAAGTGATGTTAAGGATAATACAATTTCTGTTCTAGGGATGACTGATGATACCACTTATTTTGAGGTTTTAATTAATTATGAAAGAAAATAACCTTGCTGAGGTAAGGAATATAAAAAGGTTTGAGATGTTTTATCATCTCAAACCTTCTTTTAAATCTAAAATATGTATTAGTGAGCGTTATCCTTTATATGCAATGGCATCAATTTGGAATTTAAGTCCACCCTCTCCACCACGATGCGCAAATTCTGTTTGTATTGTTTTTCTGACTGGATATTTGCCGTTAAATCTTTCTTTGATTACTTTTTCCATAACAGGAATATCCCATACATCTCTGAACATAGCATCAATTTTTACTACTGATTCCAAGTTTAAACCGATAGACTGCAATCTTTTATTGAGATGATCAAATGCACCATTAACTTGATCTTCTATCGGTTTACCTATGTTGCCGACACAATAACCAATAAACACAAAATCACCAGCTTCAATAATTCCTGAGTGGGCGAATTCTTCATTTACATCATGTCTGATAATTTTTGACACCAAAATCTCCTCCATTCTAAATATAAGTTATGTACATAATGGCATTATAACATTGAAGCAATAGGAATTCCTAGTGTGGAAGATGAAAAATTACTTCAATAACTCAAAATACTTGTGGTTAGTCATCTTAGCAAGATGTCTATAAAGGAAAGATTTTTTGAATGCACACTTTGTGAAAACCAGGGTATTTAATGCTATTTTTATTGACTTCCTAATATTGAAAACATATACTTTACATGTATTGACAGAAGTCGATGATGAAAGGGGGAATGTCTTATGGCAAAAGCATATAAGAATAGAAGTGTATTTCAAAATCAATTTCTGGAGGGTGTAAATGATTGAAATTAAAAATTACGGATATGATTCGTTAAAGTATAACAATGAAAATGTAGAGAATATTGCAAGAGTTACTGCGGTTCATAAAGAACGCTATGAAATTATGTGCTCTCATGGACAGACATATGCAAGATTAAAAAGTAGTATATATTACAATAATTGTATAGAGAACTATCCAACTGTTGGAGATTTTGTTGAGATTCAATACAATGATTCAGGTGATAGTTTGATAATTAGCACACTTAAGCGTACAAGTTATTTTGCAAGAATGGACCCTGATCCAAATCGTGGAGAGCAAGCAGTTGCTGCCAATTTTGATTATGTATTTATTATGCAATCTGTTAATCAAGATTTTAATGAGAAAAGATTGGAAAGATATTTAACACTTGCTTGGCAAAGTGGGGCGATACCAGTTGTAGTGCTTACAAAGATCGATTTGGTAGATTCTATAGATGAGTATATTAGTCAAGTTGAAAATATAGCATTTGGTGTTGATGTACATGCTGTTAGTACAGTAACAATGGATGGAATTATTGATTTAGAAAGGTATACAAAGCCAGGCAAAACTATTGTATTTCTTGGGTCTTCAGGGATAGGGAAATCAAGCTTAGTTAATGCATTAATGGGCGATACTATCATGAAGGTAAACACAATTCGTGAAGATGATAGTAAAGGAAGACATACAACTACTCATCGTCAACTTATTGTATTGCCGAATAATGCCATGGTAATTGATACACCAGGTATGAGAGAACTAGGATTATGGAACGCTGAGGAAGGTGTAAGTGAAGTCTTTGATGACATACACGAATTAACGTTGCAATGTAAGTTTACTAATTGTCTGCATGATAACGAGCCTGGTTGCGCTGTTCGACATGCTTTAGAAACTGGAGAATTGTCAGAAGAAAGATATGAGCGCTATCTTAAATTAAAGAAAGAATCGATGTATGCAGAAAAGAAAGCGAAATTTATGCAAATCAAGCATCAACGCAATATTGAAATTTCGAAATTTCTTAAGCAAAGAAAGAAAAAATAACTAACTAACAAACTAAAAAGTGGGGGTGTAAAATACCTCTATTTTTTATACTACTATTTTAGATTAGTCCAGACATTTAAAATCAGAATATTTAAGAATAAAGAGTTAAAATTTATTAGGATATTATTCTTGTGACAGATCAATGAGAGAATAGTAAATTGGTGGAAGCGCAACTAGGGTACTAATAATCAATGCCAAACTCTGGAACCATGAAAATAAAACATCCATCCATTATGATATCATATAATAGTTGTGATTGAACTTAAAAAAATAATTTTTCTTTGTAATTACAATCCTTATACACGATAAAAATCATTGCAAGAACACAACAGCAATCTTTTTTTGTACATATCCTTTTAATACCGTAACCGAAGAAGAATTAGCGAAGTATAGTGTCAATATTGTCTCTATGCTCACCAATTAGCCAGAAGTGCATTTTCTTCTATGTATAGCACTTCGGTTGATATATTACGTCATCAAGTGCCAAAGAAGTCTATAATCTACTTTTATAAGTTAATGATGTTATTACGCTAATAGATGAAGTTTATCGAGAATAAATTAAGATGTAAATAATGGCAAATATAAAACCTATGCTCAATCATTGAACAGAGGTTTTACTACGCATTTTAACTTGCTGCTCTTTCGAATATAACTTATCTATTCAGTCGCGTTAGTTACTATTGCGCATGATACTGATGTACTACTGTTTAGTGAGTTAGTAGAAACAGTCGCGGTAGAAACAATGCTTAGACCAATTGTTATTAGACTCAAGACTGAGTTAACGGTTGGACCAGACCCGCCTTCACTATGCATTTCTATATCGAAATCATCAAAATCATTCATTTTCTTCCCTCCTTTAAATTTATTGTACTACTGTAGTATGATAAAAGCAATGATTTTGATATCGCTTACAATTTTGTATATTTGTAAATGATGTGAAACAGTTTTATATATAAAAAGTGATATTTATATTAGTTTATATTTAAGGAGTAGTTGTCTTTGCTCTTTCGGTGTTTTGTAGTTCAGTACAGCCATAGGGATATTATTCGATCTCTTAAGATAGTGGGCTGCTTGATATCTTAAATCTTCAAGAGAGTAGAATGTTAATGTCTTATAGAATCTTTCATTATCGTTACGATGTGATCGTTCTACTTTACCA
>JAVBUP010000008.1:0-29690 GCA_031555175.1 Coprobacillaceae bacterium | reverse complement strand
CTTCGACACGCTTTTGGGCTCCTTCAATTGCTTTAGTAACTACTTTATTTTCTATTTCAGTATCCTCATCTAAACGATTTGCAAATGATTGTAATCTTTCACCCGCAAAACGTTGCATTAATTCATCTTCAAAAGATACATAGAATACTGAATATCCTGGGTCTCCTTGACGACCAGAACGTCCTCTTAACTGATTATCAATACGTCTAGATTCATGTCTTTCTGAACCAATTACCGCTAAACCACCAACAGCCGCAACACCTTCACCTAACTTAATATCAGTCCCACGACCAGCCATATTAGTGGCAATCGTAACCGCTCCTAGTTGACCAGCGTTCATAATAATTTCAGCTTCTTTTGAATGGTTTTTTGCATTCAAGACATTATGACGAATTTTACGTTTTGTTAACATTCTTGATAAAAGTTCTGATGTTTCAACTGAAACTGTCCCAATTAGAATTGGCTGTCCATATTTATTTCTAGTTTCAACTTCATGACATAATGCTTTAAATTTATTAACTGCAGTTGAATAGATTTTATCATTACGATCATCACGAATGATTGATTTATTCGTTGGAATTTCAATAACTCGCATGTTATAGATTAATCTAAATTCTTCTTCTTCAGTTTTAGCAGTACCAGTCATCCCTGATAATTTATTATAAAGTCTAAAGAAATTTTGGTAAGTGATTGTGGCAAGAGTAACAGTCTCCTGTTTAATTCTAACATTTTCTTTTGCTTCAATCGCTTGATGTAAGCCATCTGAATACGCACGTCCAGGCATTAAACGCCCAGTAAATTGGTCAACAATTACGATTTCACCATTTTCAGGCTTAACAACATCGCCAGCATAAGATACTACATACTCAATATCCCTTTTCATTATGAAGTTTGCTTTCAATGCTTGATTGATATGATGTACTAAAGCAGTGTGCTGAATATCAAATAAATTACTTACTTTAAAATGCTTTTCTGCACGATTAACTCCATGCTCATTCAAAGTTACACTCTTAGTCTCAACATCTACATCGTAGCAATCATCAGCTAATGACTTCACAAAAGAATCAGCTTGCAAATATAGTTTAGCATTATCCTTTTCTCCACCAGAAATAATCAACGGTGTCCTTGCTTCATCCACTAAGATTGAGTCAACTTCATCGACAATTGCATAATTTAGTGGTCTCAATACTTTTTGATCCATTGATTTAACCATATTATCACGAAGATAATCAAACCCTAACTCTGAGTTAGTCGTATATGTAATATCTGCTAAATATTGTTCTCTCTTTTGTTGATGATTCAATTCTCTCTTATTTAACCCAACTGTCAACCCAAGATAATTAAACACTCTTCCATTATTGTCTCTTCCGACACCAGCTAAATAGTCATTAACAGTTACAATATGAACCCCTTTACCACTTAACCCATTAAGATAGGCAGGCAAAATAGATGTTAATGTTTTCCCCTCACCAGTTTTCATTTCAGCAATATCGCCTTCATGTAAGGCAATAGCTCCCATAATTTGCACTTTAAAAGCATGTTCTCCAAGAACTCTTCTAGCAGCTTCTCTAGCCACTGCATAAGCTTCAACTAAAATATCATCCAATGCCTCTCCGTTTGCAACCCTTTGTTTAAATTGCTCAGTTTTACCCTTTATTTCTGCTTCAGATAATTTTTCAATAGCGCCTTGTAAAGCCATAACTTCTTCTGCTTTTTTCTCAAGTCTCGTAATATTTTTAACATCACCGTTTAATGCATCTTTAATTCTAGTGAATAATCCTTTTTTCTTTTCAACTACTCTTTGTCCTTCATCTTCTTCACTTTTCTTGAACGATGAAGAATCTATGTTTTCAAAAGTCTCAATTTCCGGATAATCTTCATCCATCAAAACTTTCTTCTCAATATCATTATCTTTTGGATCTTTTACTCTGTTTTCTGGCATGTAAAAAACCTCCTTCCAATACCATTAATTGTACCATTATTTTATTATATTTGAAATACTTTATAAAGAAAAATGAACTTTCCAGTTCATTTAGAAATTATTATTTTCTTCTAACATTTCTTGCTTGTAACCCACTATCTGAATTCACAACATCAAATTCGACAAGGTCATTTTCATTTAATGTTTTATAGCCATCTTGAACAATTTGACTGTAGTGTACAAATACATCTTTGCCTTCTGGTTGGGAAATGAATCCAAATCCTTTTTCAGCATTAAACCATTTTACTTTACCTTCCATAATACCTTTCCTTTCTATTAAATTATACTATGCCTATTTTAATAAATGCCTGATTTATCCTTATAACTACTATAATATTACAATAATCTCATTATAGAAATGTCGAATACTGCTAAATATTGTAAAAAAATAATTTTTTTTATCGCTTTGCGGCGACTATAATATCAATACATTGTGGGTTTCCCTCTTTTAAGCAATCGATGCATGCTCGCAAAGTATTTCCACTTGTTACTACATCATCAATAAGTAAAATTTTCTTGCCCTCTACTAACTCTAGATTGCGTGACGCTATTACTTTTTTAATACCCAGTCGTTGATTACCTTTCATATTGCTTTGCTTATATTCCTTAGTCTTATATAAAATATCAAGTATTTCTAAATCTATAGTGCGTGCTATTTCTACAATGTGATTAAATCCACGCAGATTATCTTCGGCTTCATTTGATGGGGCACATACTATTTTGTATCCCCGATATTTTTTTAATAAGTGGTTATGTTTCGAGAAAAAAATATCCTTGAGTGCATAATCATATTGTCCCTTATATCGATATATAATATTTCTAGTAAAATCAGTATAAGTATACAAATATAGAATATTATATCCTTCGAATACTTCATATCTATTTATTGGACCAAGTTTATGATAGCATTCCAAACATAAATGCTTATAAGTGCATAGAAGATTACTTATTGCAATTTCTGATTCTATTTCTTTCTCACATATTAAACATTTATAGTATTCAGCTCCTGTAAAGAATCTACGCATTCTTTCATTGCTAAAGAGATTGTACTTGATAAAAAAATCACCTCTCCATCAGGATAGTTAGTTTTTCTTCCTACCCTCCCTGCTATTTGTACTAGTGTACTTTTAGAGAATACATTACGATTTGCATTAACTACAATTACTTGCACATTTTCAAATGTTACTCCTCGTTCTAAGATTGTTGTGCTCACTATAAACAGCAACTCTCGATCTCGCACTTTTTTTATTAGTTGTTGTCGGTTGGTTTTTTTAGAGTGTATTTCTTCAATTTTAAAACCAATTTTTTGTAAAAATTTTGTATATTTTTTAACTTCACTAATACTATTAAGATAAATAATGCAAGGCAAGTTCTTTTTCTGATATTCTCTTAGTTTTATGATTAAGTATAATTTGAATGTATACTCCGGTAGTTTTACTAATCTTGGGATAGGCAATGGTGCTTGATGAAATCTCTTATTTAAGATATAAACATCATGATTTGATGTTTCAAGTTGTTCACGTGAGGGAGTGGCACTTAAATATATGTAATTTCCAATACATGCTTGAGTTACAATGTTTTTTAAAACTTGATTGTTTGCATAGGGGAAGGCATCAATCTCATCTAATATTAATAAGTCAAACGCTTTTGGAAAACGATACATTTGATGAGTTGTACAAACTATTATTTGGCCATATTGGTCCATGGTATGTCCGCCATATAGCAGACTAATATCTACATTGTGAAAATGACTTAGAATTCTATCATAAATTTCTATCGCCAAGTCTCGTCGAGGCAAACAAAATGCTATCCTTTTTCCTTGGGATAAAGCACACTCAATTACCTTAAAAACTATTTCAGTTTTTCCCGCTCCACACACAGCATATACTAAGCTGTTTTTATGATTCAAAAAGCTATCACATAGTTTATCAGAGATATCATTTTGTTGACTTGTTAACTTATATGGAAGATCATAGTTATCACACACTTTTGTAAAGGAGATATACTCATCTTTTATTGAGTCGTCAACAAACACTCGGCCAAATTCGATACACTTACGACAATAACTGCGATTATTTATCGTAAAAAAATCATTTTCATTTCCACATCGATTGCATCTCACATCATCACCTAATATCTTATAGTCTTATTTTCTAAAATACTCCCTATAAAAAAGAAAAAAAGATAGTCAAATTATTTTGACTATCTATAACTACTCCTCAATATTTTCAATTACGTCTCTAGTTTCTTCTTGTACAACTGGTTCATTAATCGTTCCATACTTTACAATGTTTTCGATTTGTTCAGCAGCCAATGTTTCATTATCTAATAACGCATTAGCGATATTTTGAAGAAGATCTTTATTATCATTAATAATTGTTCTTGCTTGCTCATATGCCTCTTCAACAATCTTTCTAACTTGAATATCAATTTGATATGCAATTTCACCAGAATGTTTATTATTATTAGCATAGTCTCTACCTAAGAATACTTGATTATCATTTGATTCATATTGAATTGGTCCTAACTCCGACATACCCAATTGAGTGACCATCATACGAGCAATTCTAGTTGCTCTTTCAATATCGTTATGAGCCCCAGTTGAAACATCACCAAAGAAAATTTCTTCCGTAACACGTCCGCCCATAAATCCAGCAATAGTAGCTAGTAACTCTGACTTAGTTTGGAAATATGTTTCCTCCTTAGGAGTCATTAAGTTATATCCGCCTGCTTCTCCACGTGGAATAATAGTAATTTTTTGAACTACATGAGCATCTTCCAATTTAATACCAATTACTGCATGCCCAGCTTCATGATATGCTACAAGGTTTCTTTCACGATCAGTATATTTTCTTGACTTCTTAGCTGGGCCACCCATTACACGGTCTATAGCTTCATCAATATCATCCATAATAATTTCATTACGCCCCATACGAACCGCTAATAATGCCGCTTCATTTAGCACATTTTCTAACTCAGCTCCACTAAATCCAGGAGTACGTCTTGCAATGTTTCCAAAATTTACATCTGTTCCAAATCGCTTGTTACGAGCATGGACCTGAAGAATTTCTTCTCTTGCCTTTTTATCTGGTCTTGCGACTTGAATTTGTCTATCGAAACGCCCTGGTCTTAATAAAGCTGGATCTAATACGTCAGCTCTGTTTGTAGCTGCCAAAATAATAATTCCTTGGTTAGCACTAAACCCATCCATTTCAACAAGCAACTGGTTAAGAGTTTGTTCTCTTTCATCATGTCCGCCACCTAAACCAGCTCCACGTTGCCTACCAACTGCATCAATTTCATCAATGAAAATGATACAAGGCGCTGTTTGTTTAGCCTTCTTAAACATATCACGAACTCTGCTAGCACCAACACCAACAAACATTTCTACAAACTCAGACCCTGAGATTGAATAATAAGGTACACCTGCTTCTCCAGATACCGCTCTAGCTAATAATGTTTTACCTGTACCAGGGCTACCTACCAGTAATACCCCTTTAGGAATTCTAGCACCCATTTCAACGAATTTCTTAGGTGCTTTTAAGAAATCAACAATTTCTTGAAGCTCTTGTTTTTCTTCATCAGCTCCAGCGACATCTGAGAAACGTACTGTACTATTCTTTTCTTCTTTTGCTCGGGAGTTACCAAAGTCCATTGCTTTAGCATTTCCTCCACCAGTTGCTTTACTCATGAAATATAATAATACCCCAATCATCGCTAACTGTGGAAGAATTGTTACTAACAATGTAGTAAATATTCCCGTTTCTTCAGCAGCTACAAACTTAATGTTTGCACCTTCAATTGTAAACATTTCAATCATTTTTTCTAGTTCCATAGAAGTACATGGAACGATTGCTTCAAATTCTACTTTTTTTGAATCCTTTGTATATTCACCAGAAATATATGTGACGATCCCATCTGATTCAATTTCTACCTCTTCAATTTTTTCTTCATTAACTTTATTAATTAATTCTGAGTAAGTTAATTTTTCTTGAGTAACAGGTATATCGCCAGTTAATGTGTAAGCAGCTGCTGACACTATTACTGCTACTACAATCCATGGTAATAATATCTGAAGTAATCCACTTTTTTTATTTTTCATTTAAACCCCTTCCTACCAACAACTTTTCTTTAATACTCCAACATATGGTAAATTGCGGTACTTTTCGTTGTAATCTAAGCCAAATCCAATAACAAATTCTAAAGGAATAGTGTATCCAACATACTTTGCTTCGATTTCCACTTTTCTTCCTTCTTTTTTATCTAATAACGTACAAATTTCAACGCTATTAGCTCCTTTATCCAATAAATGTTTAGTTATTACATCTAATGTTTTACCAGTATCTAGGATATCTTCTACAATAATAATGTCCTTACCAGTAACATCTCCATCTAAATCTGTTTTAATTAATAATGTAGATGATTGTGTTCCTTCATAACTACTCACACGAATAAAATCTATCGTACAGTCTAAATCGATATTCTTTAATAACTCCGCCATGAACGGTATACTACCTTTTAAAAGTCCAACAACGATAGGCGTTTTACCTGCATAGTCTCTAGTTATTTCTTCTCCTAATTCTTTTGATCTTTTTTGAATTTCTTCTTCACTGACTAATATTCTTTCAACATCTTTATGCATATTCGAGTCCCCCTATAAAAATAAGCATAAACCTATTTTAACACAAATAGATTAGGTATTTCCACCAAATAACCTTTATTTTTAGCAATTCCTGGTATCAAAACTATTTCACTTTTGTTATTTAATAAAATTGGCCATTTGCACCTATCAACTTTTGAAATTTTCTGATCAATAAACAACCTATTAACCTTCTTATGCCCAATTGATAAGTCAATAATATCTCCAGGCTTATAGCTCCTTATTGTGATTGGAAAATCTTCTTTATCTAGTTTTACTCCATAATTAATATGCCCTTCTTCACTTAGTTTAAAATATGGAGTTTCCAAATACTCCAGAGAATCAAATATATATTCATAACTCTCATCTATATTATTAACTAAAAACATATAACCATATTCCTTAACTAACCATATGTCTTTTTGTATGTTAAGTTTTGAGTTATCTTTACTATTAGTAACAAAACGCTTTATTTCTTCCAGTAATGAGGCACTAATTTTATCTATTTTGATATCTTGCAATGATAAATAATAATAAATTAATTCGTTTGACTCAATATTAATAAGCTTTGCTAAATTAATTTTATTATCCTTCACCACTTCATCATAAACAGCTAATAACTCAGCCTTTTTTTCTAGTAATCTATTATTAAGAAATACTGAATGCTTTAAAATGCTTTCTTTTTCTTCCTTTGACATAGATGCTAGTTTTATGTTTCTAATAATATTTCGTGTATAGTAACTTTGCTTGTTACTACTATCTTCATTAAATGAAATATCATTATTACTGGCGTATCGATATATCTCTTCCTTTGTCATTCCTAATAAGGGACGATAGATAGGGTATCCTCTATAACTAGACTCTGCTTGAATCCCAATATAATCCGATTTCGCATTTCTTTCTTGTTGCATGATTATTGTCTCCAGAACATCATCTTGATGATGGGCAGTAATAATAGCATTACAATTAGTTTCTTGACATATATTTATAAAAAAATTGTATCTAAACTCGCGGGCTGCTCTTTGAAAGTTAGAATGGTTTTGAGTTGTCATTTCAGTATAAAATAATTGGATACTATTTCTTTTACAATATGATGCTACTATTTCATAATCTAACTTTGTGTCCGTTCTTTTTAAATAATTTACATGACAAACCACTATATCATAACCATCTTTAACTAACATATCTAATAAGCACATTGAATCTACTCCGCCTGATACACCAACAACATACTTATTATTCTTATCCAAGTTCATTCAATCACCCCAGACTCTCTTCTATAAATTTGTTGCACCCATAGTTTAGAATGCAATTATAAATAATTAATTAACAAATAAACAATATTTTAATAACTGTCTATATTCTAGATAGATTATAGCATATTAATTAATATTATTTAAATATAACTAACAAGGCAAAAAGATGATCTTTTAATCTGGATCATCCCTAGTTTTATCAAAATTACTATGTTTCTATATTAATTATTTTCACTTCTTATTATCTTACCTACAAATATTGTTGCATCATCATCTATTTGATTATTCTTATTCATTTCATTCATAATTTTAGAAGCTATTTCTTGAGGATTCTTATCATAATTGATAGATAATATTTTATCGAGATAATACTCTATATTCTCGCTAAATCCATCAGTAAATAATACTACTAAGTCATCTTCTTCTAATTGATAAGTGACCCTTGAGACATCCACATCATTCACAATGCCTATTGGCAATGTTTGAGAATCGATATAAATCAGTTTTCGATCACGATAAATGTAACTTGGCATTGAACCATTCTTAATAAATTGTGCTTCGCAATTTCTTGTATTAAATAATAATATATCTAATGTTGTAAACATCTCAATCCTATTTTTTATCTTTAAAAGAGAGTTAACGGTATGAATACTTGAGCTTAAATCAATTCCACTTTGCAATAATCTTTGAAAGATATCTAAAGTTAGTTTACTTTCTACACTAGCTTTTTCTCCAAATCCCATACCATCGCTAATACCAACAACTGTATCATTACCATGCGAGAATATTGAATAAGTGTCACCACAAAAACGATAATCTTTAGATATTTGTTGTAAACCATAAATCATTTGATATTGTCGATAATTTGATAATTTCAATAATGTATATCCCATTTGTTTACTACTTTGATGTAAGTTATCAACTACAAATGTAGTATCTAACATTTTTTGAATTATCGGAATTACTATTTCATATACTTCTTCTTTTGTAGCTCCAATCAAACCAATTTCTAATGAGTATTCATCAGGAGATATTAAGTCTTTCTTTATATAGCTTACTTCAAAATGATATCCTTCCAATACATCTCTAATAACATCATCATCCACAGTATAATCATTTTTGATACTCTCTGAATAATCTTTTAGTAAATTACTTACTGCAGATAATTGTTGATACAAATTCTTTTTATGTAAGTGATATTCTCTACTTGTCCTTTGTGATTCTTCATAAAGGTTTTTTTGAATCTTTATTTCATTAAATATTTTATCGCTATGTAAACAGAATTTCTTTATCGCTGTAATATCTTGTTTAGACTCTTTTTCAAAAATTGATTTTTTGATATGTTTACCTAATTGATATTCTTTTTCCTTCTTATTAAAACAATGTTCCTTATTAACACAATCGATACAAACATGATCATAAACATTACCAATATAACTTAGTACATTTGGAGAAGCTTCAGCCTCTTCAAATTGGACTGATATCTTTTCAAATAAATCACTAAAGGTTCTAATTTTATTGCTTACTTTATTGCGATAGCTAATCAATCCACCTTCATAACTCATTATATTCTCCAAACCAAGCACTTGATGTCTTATGAACAGGTAACCTTTGTTTTGAACTAATAAGAATAGGAAGGCAGCAACTCCTACTTCAATAAACCGATATGTGATACCCTCAGAAATAAAGAAATATAGGATTAAATGGGATAGCAAGTATATATTGAAATACATAATCTTTCTTTTTGGTTTAAAGTAAAAAAATGATACAAATGGAATTATTAAGCTTATTACAAGATCTTTATTATTTAAATCCTGTAATAGCAATATAAATGATAAAAAAACTGCTAAAACTAGCGCAAATGAATAATCAACTATGTACATGGATGCTAATATTATAAATCTAGCTATAATAAGCGAGATACTAACATTTAAGATAAATCTATTTCCTAAACTCGATAATATAAGAAAGGCAACAACCATCATTACCTCTTTAGTGAAGTAATCATAATGTTCATGATGAAATAATGGCACTAGCTTCATATCTATTTCGCTAAGCCCAAATATTATTACAGCTGAGAATAATGGGATATAGAAATTGATATTTCCATCGACATATGTTTGGCCAAGAATACATATCCCCCCAATTAGAGCTACCAAATAGGGAATATACTTTACACTAAATGAGTAGAAACATGATGCAATTTCTAGCACAAGAAATGTAAACAAGCTTGCTATTAAAATCCAAATTGATACATCAAAAAAGGCGACTCCTATCCCAATTGCTAAAAAGTACATTAACGATGTTCCATAACTAGTCATAAATGCTATTGATAGAATAGGTAGAGTTAATACTAATGGTGTATTAAGAATTGATACTTGTGAGATCATTAAAACCATTATGAAGAGAAATACTTTCTTTTCTATTCCTTTAAAAATTGATTGTATATAAGATAATGTTAAATCCATAATACTCACCTCGCTACCTATTATATAAATGGTTATTTGCAAGAAATGTCGCATTATGATATTTTGTAAAAATATGTAATCCTTTTAATCAAATTAAAAGGATTATTCATCATTCCAGAGGATTTTCTATCAAAGTTGCAGCTTGAAACTTATGTTTGTGACCTTTTTGTTCATCAGTAGTACCATGCATATAATGTACATGTTTACCAGTTTCTAGATAAACACATTTTTCACTCATTGCACATACATCATGATAATGATCATCAAAATAATCTGTACGGGAATTTATATAATGAATATGTGTTCCATCCTGCATATAGATGGCCTCCCCAGTTACTCCAGTGAAGCGATGATTATGGTTCTTTATCTCCTTATCATGAACTATTAATACACTACCTACATACTCATGAGTATGGCCTTGTATTCGTGGTGATTCCTCTTCTATATCAATATTAGTAACTTCAATGCCTTCATTTCCCATATTTTCACCCCCTACTATATTGTATTGAATAATATAATTTTGTCTTAATGAATTCCCTCTATTTATAATGCCTAATCTTATAAATAATTTGCCGTTTTACTGATTAATTCTTTTTTAGGGCCCTTTAACAATGTTTATTTTTAGTTTTTGTAAAAAACGGCAAGTAAAAAAGATGGTTACCCATCTTCTATGTCTACTAAATTACTATTATATTAAATCCTTTATATGCTTAGCTGCTTCTTCATCTAAAATTAATACCATATTCGGATGCATCTGTAATATTGAAGAAGGAATCTCTTCTGTCACCGGGCCAAAGAACGCCTTCCTAATAATCTCAGCTTTCTTTTCCCCGTTGGCAAACATTACAATCTTACGAGCTTGCATTACACTTTTTGGCCCCATCGTGACATAGAACTCTGGCCTGCGTGCCTCATCTCCACCAACTTCAGCTAGCAGAATATCTCTCATTGTTGGAGTTGCATCCTGACTAACATATGATGTTAAATCCGCAAATCTAGTTGTCCCTGGCACATTCCCACAAAAATGCCCATCAACTCCTATACCTAGAAGTATTAAATCCAACCCGCCATCCTCTTCTAAGCGTTTATCTTGTTGTTGATAATTTTCTGGAGTAAGTGGATGGATATGGTCTTTAGCAATATTAGCTGGTTTAAAATATAATTTGTTAAGATTTGACATCGTAATACCATACCCTTCATCATCTTTGACTGGTATTTCATCAAAATTATAGTAATGAACATTATCAAAGTATAACTTATCTTTTACTAATGGCACCAAATATTCATACATCTTGATTGGTGTTGATCCAGCAGTTATTGCCATATTGACACGCCCATTTTTATACATTTCACCCAATAATATATTACCTGCTACTTTACTAATGCCTTCGTAGTCTTTCTCAATTATTATTTTCATTTTATCCTTCCTTTCTTATAAATATATTTTAGCAAACTGACTACTTTATTACAAATTAATGTTAAAAAAAGCACAAAATGTGCTTTAAGATAATTTTGTTAATACTTTGTCTTTTCCTAAAATCATTAATGAACTAGCAAGATCTGGGCCATGCATAATCCCTGTAGTTGCGATACGAATAGGCATAAATAACATTTTTCCCTTAACTCCTGTCGCCACTTGAGTGGCTTTAATAGCAGCCTTAATGTTTTCAGCCGTAAAATCCTCTACTTTAGAAATTTCTTCTTTGAATCCAGCAATTGCTTTAGCAGCATCTTCATGCTCCAGGATTTCTTTTGCTTCTTCTGGCAATTCTGGTAATTCTTGATCAAAGAATAACTTTGATAATTCTACAATTTCTGCTCCATATGATAATTGATCATGATATAAAGCAATAATTGAACTTACCCATTCATCAGATTTATCTGACAAATCATATGCTTTTTCTAAGAATGGTTTACATAATGCTACTACATCTTCTAAATTTCTATCTTTTATATAACGATTATTAATCCACGTCAATTTTTGTTTATCAAACATAGATGGGGATTTTGATAATCTATTTACATCAAATAATTCTATTAATTGATCATGTGTAAATATTTCTTCTTCCCCCTCTGGAGACCATCCAAGTAACGCAAAGAAGTTAAACATTGCATCTGGCAAATATCCTTGGTCCTTATATTGAGAAACAAATTGCATAATTGATTCATCACGTTTTGATAATTTTTTACGTTCTTCATTAACAACTAATGTCATATGACCATATGTTGGTACTTCCCAACCAAAGTAATTGAATAACATAATTTGTTTTGGTGTGTTAGATAAATGTTCTTCACCTCTAAACACATGAGATATTTCCATGAAATGATCGTCAACAACCACAGCATAATTATATGTAGGTATACCATTAGCTTTCACAATTACCCAGTCGCCAATTCCATTTGATTCAAATGAAACATCACCACGTACTAAATCTTTAAAGCGATAGATTACGTCTTCTGGACAACGTAAACGAATTACAAATTCTCTACCTTCCGCTTCATAAGCAGCAATTTGTTCTGGTGTTAAATGTGCACAGTGTCCTGAATACTTAGGAGCAACTTTAGCTTCTGTTTGTCTTTCATGTTCCGCATCCAATTCTTCATGTGTACAATAGCATCTATACGCATAATCATGATCTAACAACCACTTTGTCCATTCATTGTATAGATCAAGTCTCTCCATTTGACGATACGGTCCATATTTGCCAGGATTTCTTGGTGACTCATCAGGAATAATTCCTAACCAAATTAGGTTATCAATTTGACTATCTTCTCCACCAGGAATATTTCTTGCGATATCTGTATCTTCACTTCTAAAAACAAAATCTCCACCATTATGTTTTGCATATAAATAATTAAATAATGCACTTCTCGCACCACCTATATGTGAATTCCCAGTTGGGCTTGGCGCATATCTTACTCTAACTCTATCCATTTTTTCTAAACCCCTTTTTTCTTTAATAACACAACAGCTTGTGAAACTATACCCTCTTCATGTCCTACGAAACCAAGTTTCTCTCCACGTGTTGCCTTAACATTGATATTTTTTATATCTGTATGTAATTGAATAGCAATGTTCTCCCGCATTGCTTGAATGTGTGGCGCCATTTTTGGTCTCTCTGCTAATATAATAGAATCGATATTGCCAATTTCATATCCCTCATTTTCCATTAACTCATATGTATGTGCTAATAATTTTAATGAACTGATTCCTTTATATTTATCATCTGTATCAGGAAAATGCTTTCCAATATCCCCAAGACCTAATGCACCAATAATTGCTTCAATGACTGCATGCAATAACACATCTGCATCACTATGCCCTAATAATCCAAGATGATGCTCAATCTCAACACCACCTAAAATAAGTTTTCTTCCTTCAACAAGTTGATGGATATCAATTGATTGACCTATTTTAATCATGCGACCACCTCCAATCAATTCTAGCACAAAACCCTCATATAATCTATAAAAATCTCTTTTAGTATTCCCGCTATTTCTTATCTTCATTATAATTTTTAAAGACAATTTACAGATAAAAAGACAATATAATAATAGGAATGTCAATGCCCACTTACTTTAGCAGGACTGATGCTTTATGATTAGTGCCAAGGAAGTAAATGAAATATCTTTTTTTGTTAATAGTAACGTTATATATGTTTACTTACTAAGCTTATTTACAGTCATTCAATATCACTAAAAAGGATAGCTCACCAATCGCTATCCTTCTCTCATTTAATGTATATGCATGATAACATTACCAATTATATATTCAGTCTTTTATGTTATTTCTCTATAAATAACCTATTAAATTTACCATACTCATTGGATGTTACATATATACTCTTTTCTCCATGTAATAATTGGACCGATGGTACTTTATTGATTATTTTAGATGAACCATACGGATAGGTTATATTATCATATGTTAATAAACCATTATAATAATAGATGATGTATGGAACATCCCTAACATCTTCAACTATTAGCTTAGCTTTTCCATTAGTGTATTCATATATTTTTGTATCATAAAGACTAGACTCCAATAGCGTTATCTCACAATAGGCAAATGTATCTAAATCATAATATACTTCATATCTTGTAGTTCCTATTTTGTGATTCCAAGTCGTATCTAAATCTAAGCCAGAATTCTTGAGTAGGTAAGCAGCCATACTTCTTTCAAATGATGGTATTGTTTCCTGCTTGTTAGTTTCTAAATTATATTTATGCCATGAAGAAACATAGTAAGAATTTTTATTAAGTGATACCTTAGAGAAATAAACATTATTCGCAGTATCTATTTCTAAATCTAACATGCCAACATTATCCGTAAATATTGAATATGTTAGTCTTGTATTCATATTGTAAGAAAATACTTCCCAAAACTCATCTCCACCTACGCCATAAACGATATAATCTTTATTAGCTGCACCATTTACTCCAAATTCTGCTTCTACAATAATATCTTCAGTATTTGTTTCTAAGTTAATGATTGATAATCTTTGCTTATTTGTCAAAATTACTTTTTGGTCATCAACAAACAATACTTCAAATCCATTTTTGGTATAAACATTTGGGAGAGAAATTTCTATTGTCTCTTTCACAACGTCTTGTGGTTTGCAGCCAGATAATAAAACTATTAGTATCAAAAGTGATATCATTTTTTTCATTGTTGGTACACCACCATTCTATGATAGTTCCATTCACTACTTACATCACTTAGCATAATATAGTTACTGTTTACACTTGGATCAAGGATATAAAAATCCAGTTGCGGACTATCTTTATAACCATAGATTACTATAAAATGAGTTGCTTGAGTTCTGGTGTTTTCCAAGCCAAGTATTACTGGGTATCCTTTGTCTAACATTTTTACCATTTCAGCCGCTATATAATCTTTATCCAATAGCCTTTGCTCTTTATCAAGTTTACTATCTTTACGTACAATATGTAGGCCAAATCTTGTTTCGATCGCATCCCACTCTAACGGACATGCCCATTCTTCTAATTTTTTTGTTAGGGTACTTGGAGTTTCATTAAATCCATAGTAATCTAACACCATAGCTGTTGAAGTAATGGCACAACCTATGCTGCCAATTGTTTTATTGCAAAACATTGCTTTCTCATTTGCCCATAGAGAATCTGCTTGACGATATAATGTCATCTCTAACTTGATTTCTTTATTTGTTTTTGCCAAGCTTGGGACTATTGATAACATAAATAAAGCTACTATAAGTATTTTCTTAGTCATAATACCACCTTCTTATTAACTTTATTATATGATATATCGCCTTATGCTACAATAATCTCTGCACTACAAATAATGACAAATCAGTTTGTAATATTAAAAATGTGTTATAATAGGAGCGGAGTTGATAATATGAATAAATTGGCTTGCCCAAAATGTAAAGAGAAACTAGTACTTAATGGTAGTTCATATATTTGTAGTAATAGGCACACTTATGACTTATCTCGTTCAAGATATTTAAATCTATTACTTAATCCAGATAAAGCTACTACATTTCCAGGAGATAGCAAAGAAAGTTTAATCGCTAGAAAAGCGTATCTTAATCAAGGATACTATAATTTAATCTCAGATGCATGCATCCAGTTGATTAAAAAATATTCTGCTAATAACTTACAAATATTAGATCTTGGTTGTGGTGAAGGATATTACTTAAAAAGATTAAAAGAGTATTTAGGTAGTAAGAATACTTATTATGGTCTTGATATTTCTAAAGACGCTATTCAAATGGCAACTGGTTATGATAAAGATATTTATTGGCTAGTTGCCAATTCTAAGAATATTCCTATTATTGATTCATCTCTTGATGTAATTCTAGCTCTTTTTACAGTAGTAAATGAAAAGGAACTAGATAGAGTTTTAAATGATGATGGCTATATTATTCATGTAACTGCCAATCCTTATCATTTAGTTGAGATTAAAGAATTAATCTATGATGAAATTAAGGTAAAATCAGATGAGCATATAAGGTTAGGTTTTAATGTTGTTGAATCTTTTGATATAACTCAAAGGGTAAGTATTAATACTAGTGAAGATGTGATTAACCTTTTGAAGATGACTCCTCACTACTATCATATTAAAAAGGAGAAGCGAGATATTATTGATACTCTTACATCGATGACTATTACTATTGATGTTAAGCTTACTATTTACAAAAAATAATATGTTTCGTATGAAGCATACTATCTAAGATATACTATATAAAGAAGGTGACAGAAATGGTTAAATTATCAGTTATTGTTCCAGTTTATAATACTAGTGCTTTTTTGAATCGTTGTCTCGATTCTATATTGAATCAATCATTTAAGGATTTTGAATTATTAATCATTAATGATGGTAGTAAAGACGATAGTCAAAAAATAATTAATGATTATGTTAGCAAACACAGCAATATTACCGCCATCGAAGTTGAAAATTGTGGGCAAGGTCGTGCACGAAATTTGATGCTGGATATTGCCAAGGGTAAGTATATTGCCTTTATTGATAGTGATGATTATATTGACTTAAATATGTTTAAAGAAATGATATCATTTTTAGAAGAACAAGAAAGTGATGTTGTTGTCTGCGATTGCGAGCAAGTAGGTATGAATTATTATCGCTATAACGACCTCACAACTGTAGCCCATCCTTTATTCACTGCTGGATCCCCTTGGAATAAAATCTATAGAAAAGATATTATTAGAGATATACGATTCCCTGAAGATATTTGGTATGAAGATTTTGTGTTTACAGCTTTAGTGGCAGCTAAGACTACAAAGTATTCATACATTCATAAACCCTTCAATAAAATTCATGTTGATAATCAATCTACGATGAGAAATAATAATTCTAAAAAAAATTTAGATATTATAACAGCTTTTGGAATAATTGAAGATCAGTTTGGAGATCGTAATCATGATGAATTAGAATATCTAGCTGTTATTCATATTCTTCAAAATGCAATTAATAGAGTCTCTCTACATGACAATTTGGAAAAGGAAAATGTAATAAAGGAACTGAGAGACTTTGTGACTACTAAATATCCTAATTACTTAAATAACAAATATTTAAAGGGATCTCCTATTCAAATTAGAACAGCAATTAAACTTAATGGCAGTGGCAGACATAATTTTTCAAAATTTATTTTCAAAGTAAAAAATAGCATGAAGTAACACTAAAGGATACATTCTTATTACAAGTATGTATCCTTCTTTTTATAATTACTATTTGCTATGTACCTCACTATATACATCATTTTTAGATATATTTCTCTCATCAGCAACTCTTTTAATTGCATCTTTTGTAGACATACCTTCTTCAACATATAAAGTAACTTGGTCTTTAACTGTTAGATTATAAGCAGTATCAATTACCTCATCTTGTTGATTTCCTTCAATTACTAACACCATTTCTCCAATTAATTCATCAACAATTTCTAATACTTCAGAAATATTTCCGCGAATTACTTCTTCATGAAGTTTTGTCATTTCACGACTTAAACTAATCTTTCTATCCCCTAAGATTTCTAACATAATTGTTAGAGTTTTTTTAATTCTATATGGAGATTCATAAATAACTAATGTTTCCTTGTATTTTTTAAGTAGTTCTAGTTGTTTTTTCTTATTCTTATTTTCATGATCTAGAAAACCATAGAATAAAAATGGTTGTGGGTTAATTCCTGATACTACTAGGGCATTTAAAACTGCACTTGGGCCAGATATTGGGACTACATTATACCCTAAACTACTCGCTTCTACTACTATTTCATACCCAGGATCAGAAATAGCTGGGTATCCAGCATCAGAAACTAAAGCTACATTCTTTCCTTCTTCTAATAATTCAATTATTTTTTTACCAGATGACTGTGCATTATGTTCATGGTAAGACATTAGCTTAGTTTTAATACTAAAATAATTTAGCAGCTTTACTGTATTTCTTGTATCTTCTGCTGCAATGACATCAACATCTCTTAAAGTATTTACTGCTCTAACTGTCATTTCCTCTAGATTACCGATTGGAGTTGCAACAATAAATAACGTGGGTTTATCAGATTGAAAACTTTTTTGTCTATTCATTTATATCCTCCCCAAACATTGTCTTTACTTCATTACTATATGATCCATCCTCATTGTGAGCATATAATGGGGGTTCAATAATTAACCCTGTTGAACCCTTATAAATACCTTCTATTAACAGAATATGGCTATCTCTATTTTCTTTTGGATATACAAATCTCACTCGCTTTGGTTCAATATCATATTTCTTCATAGTTTCTACTATTTCAATAAAGCGATCTGGGCGATGTACTAATGCAAATCTTCCTTTATTTTCCAATATTTTACTTGCGGAAGCAATTATTTCTTCTAAAGATATTTTGATCTCATGACGAGCAATTTGGAGATACTCATTCTCATTGAGATTGCTCTTTTCACCAACTTTAAAAAAAGGAGGGTTACAAACAACTAGATTTACTTTATTCTTTTTATTTTCTTCCACAAAATCTTTTATATCCGCATGGATAATTGATATTTGATTATCTAAGTTATTTAAAGTAACATTTTCTCTAGCTATTTCTACTGCTTCTGCTTGTATTTCTAATGCGATAATCTTCTTATCATATCTTCTAGATAATAATAATGGTATCACAGCATTATTTGTTCCAAAATCTATAATCGTTTTTGTATTCTTACTGATTGTTGCAAAGTTGGCTAATAAAACAGAATCCAAAGAGAAGTTAAACATATCTTTTCTTTGGATAATTGACATTCCTTCGTGAGCTAATAAATAATTAGTGACTTTGTTGTCCATCAGTCTTACTAATAGGTTTTATTTGATCTAATGTTGTAAATACAACCGCTCCACGTTGTTCTAGTTTTAAAATACCATTCATTAAGTTAATATGCGTTAGCTTATACACATCACCATTATACTCAACTTTAGAATCTACCTTCGGATATTGTTTCTTTAATTCTGTATACATCTCGTCTTCAAAGCGTAAACAACATTTAAATTTACCACATATCCCAGATAGTTTTTCCATATTTATCATTAACATTTGATTTTTTGCAATTGCAACATTTAGTCCATCAAATTTCGATACAAATGATGTACAACATAATGGCATACCACAAATACCATATCCACTAACAATTCTAGCTGTATCTCTTGGTCCAATTTGTCTTAACTCAATTCGGCATTGATATTTTGAGGTTAACTCTTTTAAAAGTTCTCTAAAGTCAATTTTATCTTCTGATATGTACATAACAATTAGTTTAGTACTATCAAGAGTGTACTCACAACTTACTACACGGGCTTCTAATCCCATGCGCTTAACGATTTCTTTTACCTCATTGATAATTCTACTTCCCTTTACTAGATTATCTTCATAACGTTTTAAATCCGTTTCAGTAGCTTTTCGTAGAACTTTTTTTAATTCGGTATCTAAATCAAATTCGCTCATTTCTTTCAGTGATGTTGCTACAGATCCTAATTCAAAACCACGAACAGTTTCTACAACAAC
The DNA here is from genome assembly GCA_031555175.1 of Coprobacillaceae bacterium. Classification (GTDB taxonomy): domain Bacteria; phylum Bacillota_I; class Bacilli_A; order Erysipelotrichales; family Coprobacillaceae; genus JAVBUP01. Next base: position 9,822 of record JAVBUP010000008.1, on the reverse strand, counting down.
TTTATCTTGTAAAGCTAAATCCATATCTGTAGAAAAATAATATGGCTTCCCATTTCCTTTAAAACGGATTCCAACAATTTTTTCTTCCATCTTTTTCCCTCCTTTACAAATTATATATTAAGCTATCAATCAGTAGTGACACATTTGCATTACTCTTTATTCTAGCTTTCGTTTCTAATACTTTTTCTACCATTTCTAGCGCAGAATTACTTGCCATCTCTAATACTTCTTTATGATTTATAAATACTATTGGGAAGCCACCATTATTATATTCTATATCTTTCAATAATAATATTAACAAATCTAGAAATAATTCTATGTCTTCTTTTTCTTTATATTTTTTAAGAAGATTTAATTGGATATTTATCAAAGCATTTTCCTTTTTAGTATAGTAATCTTCTATAAATGCTAAAGCCTCTTTTTTAATATCAATATAACGATCAGATAAAACTAGTTCTTTCATTTCATCAATTGTTTCATAATAATTACTTAAAATATTAAAGTCTTCTTCATTAATTTGACCAATATAATCATTATATTCTAATGGCAATGGCTTTAATACTAAAACCTGGCAGCGAGAAATAATCGTTGGTAAGACTTTATTAGTATTTTCACATGTAAATATAGCATATGTTTTATCTGTTGGCTCTTCTAATATTTTTAACAATGCATTCATTGTTTCCGGAGTAGAATTTTCAATATTCTCTAGAATATATATTTTACCTAGCCCTTCTACTGATGTTTTCTGAAATTGCTTTTGAATCTCTTCAACCATACCTTTTTTAATTGTCTCTTTTAAACCATCAATCCTTACTAAATCAATAAAATTATTATTCTCAATTTTTAAACAAGAATTACATTTTTCACATGCTAGGTCTTCTTCACAAACTAAGCTTTGTGCTAAAAAACTAACTGCTTTTGAGATTGTTGATCCTTTAGGCCCAACGATCAAGAAAGCGTGTGGTACTTTATGTTGTTCAAAGCTATTCTTTATCGTTTGAAAAAATACAGGTTGCTTCTCTGCTAAAAATTCTCGTTTTGACATATCTTATCCCTAATAATCTTATATGAAGCTTCAAAAACAATATCTATATCTTTTGAAGCATCTATTTTTGTAATACGATCTTTGTATTTTTCTAAAACGATTTGATATCCATCATATACTTTATTATGAAAATCTATCTTTTCTAAATCTAAGCGATTTACTTCACGATTTTTATTTTTATGTATTCTTTCTAAGCCAATGGCTGGAGTGACATCAAAAAATAAAGTTAAATCCGGCATTGTACCCTCAATAGCAAACATATTTAAATTATAAACTTCTTCAATTCCAATTTCTCTACCATATCCTTGATATGCTAGAGAACTATCAATAAAACGATCACATAATACTATATACCCATTATTTAAAGCTGGAATTATTTTCTCTACTAAATGTTGGCGCCTTGAAGCTGCATATAGCAATGCCTCTGTCTTTTTATCCATAGCAGTATTATTTGTATCATGAATGACATTTCTAATTTGCTCAGCAATATCAATCCCACCAGGTTCTCTTGTTAATATAATTTTATAACCCTCTTCTAATAGTTTGTCATAAAGCATATTTGCAATCGTAGACTTTCCACTTCCATCAGGACCTTCAATTACTATAAATAAACCCTTCATGGCGACACCTCTTTCCATAGATAACTATATTATAATCGAAATGAACAAAGATATAAAGAAAAAAAGGCTTTCACACCTTTATATAATTTCTAGTTTTGGTTGCTGTGACTAAAACTTGGTTGTTGAAAAAAGAATTCTCTAATCATAGTTATATATTACGCAAAATTGATGATCTATAAATATTATAATACATTTTACTTATTCTTAAAGCATAAAACACCTCATGCGTTAAGATGAGGCGTTAGTTTTTTAAATATGATTATTTTATATTACATAATAGGTGTATTTAACTTCGTATATATCTTAAATACAATAAGAAAAATTACCATTAATGCAATTACTAATATAGATAAAAGAATTTTTTTAATCATTTTATCACCTCACTTCAACAAAACTTTCGTAATGCTGCTGATAATGGTTGTATTATACTTAATATCCAAAATAAAAACACTCCATAAATCAACATGTGTTGTATTTTCTATATATAGCTCTCTTATATGAATTAGTGTTTACATAAGCGGAGTATGCAATTGTATAAGAATCTTTATTACAGCAATGAAAATTATTATTAAAATAGAAAATAGTAAATACAGAAGAGTTTTCTGAATCATTTTCATCACCTCACTTCAACGAAAATACCATTAATATCGTATGTTAAACTCCCAGTGTACGCAGTGTAATCGAAATAATTTGAACTCGATAACGTCCAATTGTCACTAACTTGCAGTAGGCTAGCATAGTCATAATATTTTATTCCTAGTATGCTTTGTGTTTTTCTATATCTTTTATAACCAAATACTGTCATCGCATCAGTCATAGTCACCGCTGGTGTTCTTAACCATGTAAATGTCGCACTGGCCGTATAATATCAAGGATTAGTTGTAGAACTATAATAAACCATTGACGTTAAAATTTTCATATATCCATCAGAAGAAGTATACGATTTTTCTGCTGTATTAGGTGACGTTGATGGAGTTCCACCTCCCCCATCTGGCGGTAAAACTGAAGATAAAGACATTCGAGCATCGTTTTCTACCTCTTCAATTTCTAATAAGCAATCTTCTTTATTGAAAATAGTCTCAACGCCATCAACATCTATTTTAATATATTGCTCTGTTACAATAACTTCTGTTGCATTAAATAGGAGCTCATCAATTTCACCTTGACCAATTGAGGCTAGCTCTTCTTCAGTGTAACCTAATGCTAGAAGAATTGCTTTATTTTTATCTGATTTTGTAACCTCAATATTTCTAGTACCTTCTGTCATTCTTAGCGATTGAACATTACTAATCATACTAATCGTGAGTCATCCACATCTTCCTTTTCAACCAATAAATCCACTTCAGATATATCTATGCTTCTAGTAATTCCCTTTGCGGAAACAGACTCAAATGGCATTCCCACTGTAACTATTGCTAATATTATTTTAATAATTTTTTCCATAGTTCTATTTTATTATAAGTGATGTAATTACTTTCTCCTTTCTATTTATTGTCGTTTTTTTTAATTGTCTCAAAAACTTTTTCAAAACCTAGCTTTATTTGTACTGATAAATAAAATATTCCTGTTAAAATTAATAACGCACTAGCTAATGATCCTGAATTAGAATTGTCTAGTATCGACCAGATATAGACCGTAATAGCTAGACCAATGCAATATACTAATAATAAACTGAAATATTTATAATTTCTGCTTTCTCCCATTACCTTAAAATTCCTCCTTTCAATAACCAAACTATAACAGTTCAGTATTCTTATAACAAATTTCATTCGTATTTTAGAGTAAATAGTTGTTTAAATCCATTTTATGCCACTTTTCATGAAAAAACGACATGATTATTCATGCCGATTAAGGTTTTTATCTATATAACTAGATTGCATACATCTTTATAAGAACTAGTGCAATTATCCCTGGTATTTTAAATATAGTAGCTACTAATATCGTGACCAGATTAATAGGTACTATTATGCTCCAATTCATTGTTACCATATTGGTTGCTAATAATAACGCTGTATAAATTATAAACTGCAATGCAATTTTGCTTATTTTCTCGAACATATAAAACACCTCATTAATCTATATGAGGTGTTTTAATTTATATACTATATTTTCTTTCTTCCTTCAAGAGATTTCAAAAGAGTTAGCTCATCTGCATAATCCAAATTACTACCAATAGGTAATCCGTTTGCTATTCTCGATGCATTTATATTCTTCTTTTCTAACATCTTAGCAAGATATAATGCAGTTGTCTCTCCTTCACGCGTTGGATTTGTTGCAATAATAACTTCTTTTGTTTGTTCATTTAAACGTTCAAACAAAGAGTTAATATTTAGATCATCCATAGTTTTACCATGAATAATTGAAATTGTTCCATGTAATACATGATACATTCCCTTATACTCCTTAACCTTTTCCATCGCATAAACATCTTTTGGGCTTTCAACTACACAAATAGTTGAATAATCTCTAGTTGAGTCTTGGCAAATATCACAAACTTCATCATCAGTTATATTTCCACAAATCTTACAATACTTTAGATCGCTTACGACCTTTTCTAAGTTATTAGCAAATTCATGAACATGTTCATGATTCATATCTAAAACATGATATGCCATTCTTTCTGCACTCTTACTACCAATTCCTGGTAATTTCTTAAAACTATCAATTAATTTTTGAAACGAATCTGGATAATTCATTATTCATCCTCCAATACTTCAACTAAATCTCCAAAAATATCTAATCCATATTGGATCGCTTCGCTAAATATTTCTGCATTTTTCTCTGGTTCTTTACGATTAACTATATGTGATAGTACTATTGTCTTTGAATCAGGAAGTTTTCCAACTTGTCGCAATTTTAAGTATTCATTACGTATATCTGTCCATTGCGATGAAGTCAATGCAATATAATCATATTCATCTCCTAATACTTCAGAGATAAATTTTCTTAATTCTTGATAATTCTCATAATAGTTAACTCTGTTGGCTTCTGGTTGGTGTTCATAGGTAATGATCATACCTCTATTTGCTAAAGCAACTGGTGTCGCATCAACAAACATTGCTGCATATTTGGCTGTATTCATATTAGCAAGATAGCGTCTAATAAGTGACCAGCGCTCAATAGCTTGGTTTAATATTTTTCTTTCAGCTTGAACCAGGATATTCATAATATCTTCTTTACTGATTTGAATATCGCCAACAATTTCTTGTGTTACTTCTACTTTAGTTTCTTTCACTTCAACCACTGAAGCAACTGTATCATTTTCATCTACCTTATTTACTGCTTCATTGAACATTTCTTCTGTAAGTTCGCCAAATGTTTCATGTGAAGAGATTATTTCTGATTCTTCAGTTACTTCATTTTCAATTTGAGCAGGATCATAATTATCAAGGTCATCAAACATTGAGATCTGACTATCATCTGATTGTTCTTCTCCACTCGAGGATACTTGTGTCAACATGGATGGTGCAAATTGTTCAATTTCATCCTCTGTGATAAAGTGCTTATCAAATTCGTTTGTTACAACATCAACATTTGCATCAACATCTTCTATATCATTTTCATTAAAAGATACGTGTTCCTCAGCTATCTCATTTACGACATTTTGGCTTACTTCTAGTGGTTTATCTTCAATTGTTGGTTTAAATGCTACTTCTGATTTATCATCAAGAGTAAATGTTTCAATCTCTGTTGAAGTAAGTTTGTTTTCATCTTTTATTTGATTTGTTATTTTCAATGCTGCTAACTCAAAATATACATTCGGATTAACTGCATTTCGATACTGTTCGGTTGCTAAAATTAATATGTCTATCAAGTCAAAGCATTCATCAGTTGTAATATAAGGCGCTAAGTCTTTTATGTATGTTTCATTTAGAACAAATAATATTTCATAATCATTTGTGTTCTTAAAGATAATTACATCTTTTAATATGTCTATTAGATCAAACGTTAATCTTTTGATATCTATTCCACTTTGCAGCATCTCATTCAATAACCCTAGTACTTTTTTAACATCCTTGCTTAATAAAGTTTTTAAAAAAGTAATTTTATGATCCATGGAAAGTATACTGTAGACATCTGTTACATCTTTTACTGTCAAACTATTCATTGAATATGCTAAACATTGCTCTAAAATACTCAATGAGTCTCTAAATCCTCCATCAGCTAATTTAGCTATGATATTTAGTGCTTCTGGTTCATATGAAACATTCTCTTGTTTTAACACACTTTCTAAAACACTAATGATATCTCTCTCTTCTACCTTCTTAAAATCAAAACGTTGGCAGCGAGAAATAATCGTTGGCAATATCTTATGAGGTTCTGTAGTTGCTAATATAAATACTACATGTGCAGGTGGTTCTTCTAAAGTTTTTAAAAGCGCATTAAAAGCTCCTGTAGACATCATATGAACTTCATCTATGATATAAACTTTATATTTACCCTTAATTGGAGCATACTTCACTTTATCAATTATTTCTCTAACTTCATCTACCCCATTATTGCTAGCAGCATCTATTTCAATTACATCTGGGTGAGTTCCATTCATGATTGCTTTACAATCATCACATTCATTACATGGTCTATTATCTTCCTCACAGTTGATAGATTTTGCCAAGAGTTTAGCCATTGTAGTTTTCCCAGTCCCTCTTGGTCCGCTAAATAAATACGCATGACTAATCTTATTCTCTTTAATTGCATTTTGAATTGTTTTAGAAATATGTGTTTGTCCAAAAAACTCATCAAATGCTTGAGGTCTATATTCTCTATAGAGTGCTTTATATGCCATAAGAATCCCTCCTATACTCTTCTTATTATACTATAAATTTTTACTTTATTGTACAAAAAAAGCAGCTTATAGCGCTGCTATATAAACTATTTAATTGTTATCTTTATTAAACTAAATTCTCCACTATCTTCTTTGACTGACGCATATAACTCGTTTGCAGATGCATAGCTTATGGACCATAAATATCCTGGGTTCTCTTCTATTTCAATTTCTGCATAATTAATTCCTGCACTTGATACTTCCAGTGCCCCAATTTTATCAAAAAATCCACGATAAAATATCTGATTCTCGGTATTAACGTAATTATAAGTAAGAGGATCTTTTAACACATATGTCTCTTTGTTCAGTTTCCCAGTATTTCTATCATATATTTTAGCGACATACTCGACCTCTTCACCTGATACTCCATAAAGATTGACCACATAATCATCCAACAGTATTACCCAAGCAAAATTGTACTGATTGTCCCCATAACTATAATCCGCTTCATAATGTGTCAATTCTCCATCATCATAGATATAGACAATAATCTTTGAATCCTCTTTTATAGTAAAAGTAATTACACCATTATATATTGAAATCGGGCTTGTGACTAAAAAACTCTTTCTTTCATCTGCGCTATCAATTTCGTAATAAGTTTTAACTTCTGATTCACTAACATCGAAACTATATATTTCAATTAATTTATCTCCAATAATTTGACAAATACGGTTTGTTCTCTTACTAACTTTTTCTGTACTCTCATTATAATCATACGACATGCTATCATAGTAAATACTACCCGATTCTGCAACTAAATTAGGTACTCCATACCAATCATTATATCCTATATACCCAGTATCTATTATTTTAGAACTTTCTCCTGGCTTAACTATGTTCAACTGAAATTGAGTAACTTTTTCATTAGATCTTTTGGCATATGTGGTATATGCTAATTGACTACCATCAAAGGCATATGAATAAATTAACTCTGGTGAATCAAACTCAATAATGGAAATGTTTTCCTGTGTTTTCAAATCATAATAATAAAATCCATAGTATTCAAATGCTTGTTCTTTTTCATTTAAATCTCTTACGATATAGAATAATTTATTATCTATGCAATACTCAAAATTGTAGGCTAATTTTGAATCAATTGAAACGGCATCTGTATCTAATACTTTTTCATACTCATAATCATATGTAAATATGTTTACATCTTTCAATACTGGTTCACTATTTGAGCATCCCATCAAAAATATACAAATAATTATAGTTATTAGTTTCTTGAGTTTCTCGTACATATAACTATCCACCTTTCTTATTATTCTTACTTACCAATCTTATCATACATATAGCAACCGTTCAATCTGCCATGATATGAAAAAAGACTATTATGCCTTTAAGTGTTCTATAGTCTTTTCATCTTAAAATAGTCTTTTAATATCCTACTTGATTCTTCACATAGTATACCACCTTCAGATTCTTGTGGTATCTTGCAATGCTCTTTAGAATCAAATGCACCAAAATATACTTTTTTAATTCTAGCTTGTTGAATGGCGCTAAGACACATATCGCATGGCTCTAGAGTAACATACATCACACAGTCATCTAGTCTCCAATAACCAATCTTCTTGCTTGCTTTTTTTAATGCTATCATTTCAGCATGATCAATTACACACTGGTTTGTTTCTCTTAAATTATGTCCTCTGGCAATGATTTTTCCATCCTTGACAATTATTGCCCCGACAGGAACTTCATCTCTGTTCAGAGCCTTATATGCCTCTTTTAAAGCTTCTCTCATATACCGTACATGCTCATCCATTATGATTCCTCCCTATTAAACAAAAGACCATTACACATACAAGGTAATTCTTAATGCTGCTACCTTCCGGTCCTGACATGGTTCGAAGCCTTGTATTGTAATGGCATTGTTATTATACTATATCAAATTGTTTGTGACAACTATTTTCCTATTTTTGTTTTACCACCCATGTATGGTTGCAGAACCTTTGGAATTAATACGCTTCCATCTGCTTGATAGTTACATTCTAGAATAGCTATTATTGAGCGGGGGCTCGCAATTACTGTATTGTTTAGAGTTGCAAGATATTGATTTCCACTATCCGTTTTCATTCTAATTCCAAGTCTTCTGGCTTGTGCATCTCCTAATGTTGAGCAAGAACCAACTTCATAGTATTTTTGTTGTCTTGGACTCCAAGCCTCTACATCACAAGACTTTACTTTCAAATCCGCTAGATCTCCACTGCAACATTCTAAAGTTCTTACAGGAACATCTAGTGATCTAAAGAACTCCACAGAGTACTTCCACATTTTGTTATACCAATCCATAGCATCTTCTGGTTTACAAAGCACCACCATTTCTTGTTTCTCAAATTGATGCACTCTATATAATCCACGCTCTTCTAAGCCATGTGCTCCAACTTCTTTTCTAAAACATGGTGAATAAGCAGTCATAGCAATTGGTAGCTCTTCTTCTTTTAAGATTTGCCCCTTAAACTTACCAATCATTGAATGTTCGCTTGTTCCAATTAAGTATAAGTCTTCCCCTTCAATTTTGTACATCATCGCATCCATTTCAGCAAATGACATTACCCCAGTTACTACATCACTTCTTATCATAAATGGAGGAATAACATAAGTAAATCCTTTATCTATCATAAAGTCTCTCGCATAAGCAATAGTAGCTTCATGAAGTCTAGCAATATCTCCCATTAAATAGTAGAAACCATTTCCACTTGTTCTACCTGCTGCTTCCTTATCTAAGCCATTTAACGCTTCACATATTTCAGCATGAAATGGTATTTCATAATCAGGTACATATGGGTCTCCAAACTTTTCAATTTCAACATTTTTGCTGTCATCTTCACCGATTGGAACTGATGTATCAATAATATTTGGAATCACTAACATCTTTGCGTTTAAGCTCTCTGATAATTCAGTTTCTTCTTTTTCAATATCAACTAACTGATTATTTATATCTACGACTCTTTGTTTTATGGCGTTAGCTTCCTCAATTTTCTTTTCGCGCATTAAAGCACCAATTTTGTCGCTGTTAGAGTTTCTTTCTGCTCTTAATGTATCTCTTTGTTGCTTTAATTCTCTAATTCTTTGATCTAATTCAATTACTTCATCTACTAAAACCAATTTATTGTCTTGAAATTTCTTCTTTATATTTTCTTTGACAATCTCTTTATTTTCTCTAATAAATTTAATATCTAACATTTTATTTTCTTGTATGATAATAGTGTACCTTGAGTACTAAAATCATACTTTCCTTTCTATTTATTTGTTACTATATAAATAGAACCTGTTCTTTTGATTTTATTTTATGGCACGTCCATTTAGAGGAGAGTATTGCCATGGCTCTA
>JAVBUP010000019.1:0-75185 GCA_031555175.1 Coprobacillaceae bacterium | reverse complement strand
GAACTAGAAGTTAAGTTTACAAATCTAAAGATATAGAGATAGAAATAACTTCCATCTCTATTATACTATTTAAATTTGCATGTGTAAATTCTACTTTAAACTAAATGTTTTTAAAGTGGAAGTTAACTTTTCTTTTCAGCTTATTAATTTAACGTAACTGAGTAACAACAAACAAAAAAAGATAGCATAAACTATCTTCTTAGTCCTAATTTTTGAATTAGATCACGGTAACGATTAACATCTTTGTTTTTTAAATAAGTTAATAAATCTCTACGTTTACCGATTTTCATTAATAATCCACGTCTAGAATGATGATCTTTCTTATGGATTTTTAAATGTTCTGTTAACACATTAATTTCTTCTGTTAACACAGCAACTTGTACTTCTGGAGAACCTGTATCTCCTTCTTTAGTAGCAAATGCTTTCATGATTTCTTGTTTCTTTACTTTACTAATCATTAAAATTTCCTCCTGTTTAAGCTTAGCACTACCCAAGTAAGAAGTCGGAGACTCTATCTACCTAGAATAGGCTGCATTACTATATTATAGAATAGTAGTGAATTTGTCAAGACAATTTAATTATATATTATATTGCTTTTTGAATATTCGAGAATAGTATCTCTACCAACTTAATTAACAAAAAAGTTATTTGCACAGCTTCAGTAAATTTCGCAAAATATTTGATTAAGTTAACCACCACTTAGAAATCCTTACCGTATATTTATGATAATCACTAGTTTCGGCATTTTTAATATAAAAAAGACAAACAATAAATGTTTGTCAACTAACTTAAAGCGTATATCTTTCGTTTAACAGATAATTTTTCTTAAATAATACCCCACTCTAATTCGTTTAAGACAGCGCTCAATTGAGCATCAAGTTGTTTTATTAACTCACGGATATCGATATATTCACTATTATCTCTTGCAATAGTTTTACCACTTAAAATCATTTTAAGTTGCAGCTCAACCTTTGACAATAAACTGCTTAGTGAAACAGCTCCAATTGTCGCAGCATTGCTTTTTAAAGTATGCACAAACTTACATGCTTTCTCAACATCTAGATCAGATAAGCAATCATTAAGTCTCTCCATAAAATCAAGATTGGTTTTATAGAATGTTTCTTTCATTTGTTTATATAAATCTTCATCATTCGCACAACGCTTAATACCAATTTTATATTCTACTAGTTTACTATCTATAACATCAATTTCTTTTTGATTAGATCTTATCTCTTCATATCTAATTGGTTTTAAATATTTTAAGAGTATCGACCATAGTTGAGTATTAGTATATGGTTTTCCTATAAAATCAACCATTCCAGCATCATAATACTTTTCAATTTCATTTTTTAGTACATTAGCAGTCATGGCAATAATTGGAATATTACTTTCTTGCTTCAAAATCAATTTAGTAGCTTCAATTCCCGATAATTCTGGCATATGAATATCCATTAAAATTAAATCAAATATTTTTCCTTGTGCGTGATATTTTTGAACAGTTTCAAAACCAATTAAGCCATTTTCAGCAATGATTGTAGTAATGCCTAGCTTATCAAGATTAGCTTTTATTACAGTTTGATTAATAATGTTATCCTCACAAACTAGTACTAAAGCATCAAATACCGGACGACCATTTTCCTGGTTATATTGAACTACCTCAATTTCATTATTTTCAATCGTTTCAAATGTTAAAGTAAAATAGAATCTACTTCCAACTCCTGGAGATGAAGCAACTTCTAGTTTCCCACCCATTAACTCCACTAAGCTCTTTGTTATTGGCAATCCTAGTCCAGTTCCACCATATTCTCTTGTTGTGGAAGCATCAGCTTGCATAAACGATTCAAATATTATTTTTATTTCGCTTTCTTCCATTCCAATCCCAGTATCAATAATTTCAAAAAGAATAGTCGTATATTTATCTGTTACTTTCTTTATTTTCGAATTGAAACTAACAGAGCCAAATTCTGTAAATTTGATTGCATTAGATAAAATATTTACAAGAACTTGCCTTAACTTAGTTGGATCACCAATTAACTTTTTATCGTATATAGGCTCAATATTAATTAAAAGAGATATTCCTTTTTCTTCGGATTTGATTTTATTAATCAATATGGCAGAATCACAAACATCCTGCAATATGAATGGCGTATCTTTTAATTCCATTTTTCCAGATTCAATCTTAGTGATATCCAAAATATCATTAATAATTGACAATAATCCATTAGCACTTGATCTAATATTCTCCAAATACTTAGCAGTTCTTCGACTAAGCTTATCATCATCTAAGGCTAGTTCAGCAAAGCCCAATACTCCATTTAGCGGAGTTCTTATTTCATGTGACATATTAGCTAAGAAATTAGACTTAGTTTCAGAAGCAATCCTAGCATCTTCCGCAGCTTCTCTTAAAGCTCTTTCAGATCGCATTTGCAATTCTATATCACGGCAATGTCCAACAAACACATCACGTCCACGATAATTCATTTTTTGCATCGTCGCGATTAAGTATAAAGGTTCCCCAGTTACTTTGGTAGCCACTATCCTATGATTACCACCAGCAGACATATAGTTAAATGCTGTTTCCTCAATCAAATGTGATTGAAGTTGCGGATTAAACTCTGCAGAATTCCTACCAATTAAATCTTGTGAATCGTTTATACCAAGTAATGAAGCATAAGCTTGATTCGCTTCTAGTATTTCCCCATCCGCCGCAAACACTACCATTGGAGCCGGCATCGTTTGAATTAATTTAGTAGTTTCATCATATGAGACTTGTAGTTGCTCCATAGCCATATGAATATTAGTAACGTCTTCAAACGCACATGTATAATGTACTACATCACCAAACTGATTTTTAATTGGGGCGTAATTTACAAGTAAATAGATTTTTTGTTCTTCTTTTGTTATAAATTCTAACTCTAAGCCATCAACTTTATAACCATTTATTACTTTGTTAATAATTTCATCCTTACTTCTTTTCTTGAAATATAGTCCATTAGTGAAACAATCGCTGTTTAATAGTTCTTCATTAGAAAAACCAAGAATTGATGAAGCGGAGTCATTCGCATATGTTATTTTATCATTAAGATCAAAAATTAATGTCCCAGAAGAAGAATTTCTCACAATAGTGGCAAGACTTTCTGCGTACTCTCTTTCTTCGTATTCACGAGTGATATCTTGGTAAATAGACACATTTCCAACCATATTATCTTCATTATCTAATAGTGGTAAATACTGGGCATATACATAAATCTCATCTCCAGATTTTGTTCTTTTCTTGTAATTGCCAGCAAAAGATTTTTTCTTTTCATATATATCTACTACATTTTTTCTATCAAGTTGTTGGTCGCTAGGGGAAGTATATAACGATGGGCCACTTGTCCCAATAACCTCTTGTCCATCATATCCAAAGATATGTTTAGCTCCAATATTCCAATCTGTAATAATTCCCTTATTATTTCTTATAACAACTCCAATACCAGCATTATCAATTACATCAATTAGATTTTTATTTCGGCGCTCCATTACATAGCGTTCAGAATTGTCAATTAAGATATTAATAAAACCATCAAATTCATTGTCATGATTCATTAGTGGCATATATGAAGATTGAATGTATCTAACCTCATTATCTCTCTTATTAACTACTTTTAGATTATCATATCCAATAGTTTTACCATTTCTTAATGAATTGATTATTTCATCATACTTACCTCTTTCAAACATATAATCTGTTATTTTAAATGGTTTTCCAATCATTTCTTCTTTAGTAAGCCCAGAAGCATTATGAATCATTTCATCCCATTCCGTAATATTTAAATCCCTATCCACTACTATAACCCCAAAATATAATGAATCTAATAGTAATTTGAATCTATCATCACCATTCATCATAGTTTGGTTATTGCACAATGATATTATGATTTTATTATCAAATTCTACTACATAAAAACCATTAAAGGTTTTTTGTTCCTTACTAGCTATAATTTCATTAAACAATTCTATATATCTAGCCTTAGTATTTTCATTGACATCAAAAAACACGGATTTTCCAATCCATTGATTTATATTTTTTCCTAATGAATCATTGCAATGACAAATTATATAGTCAACAACTTTATTATTATCAATTTGCTTTTCAGCTATTAGAATTCCAGAATCATTGCTATGAAATATTTCATGTAGTCTTTTTTGTAATTCACCCATTATAATGCCCTCCGGTATACTATTATTATTATAAAGAATGGCGTTTTCTATTTTTAAATTAAATAGTTTTTATGTATTTTGTGAATACGTATTTACCAACTAATAACTTCTACTTTACAAATATATCATATTTAATAGATTCAGTCACTTAAATTTTATTGATATAATCAATAAAATATTACTAATAATAATTATCGCTTCTAATTATTAATATATATAGCTCAAAATATATATATGCCTATTTTTTTAATTAACTACAGGATTTTATTATGAGTAGATTACTTGTTATCACATAATAATATAATTATAATAAAATACACTAGGAGGGTCTGTTATGGATATAACATTTATTATTTTTATGATTCTAATTCCATATATAGCGACAGCTCTGGGAGTTATAAGTGCTACTATCGTTAAGGTATCAAAGAAGGCAACTCAAGGAGTAATGCTTGGTTTTGCTGCTGGTGTAATGTTGGCAGCAACTGTTTGGGGATTACTGCTCCCAGCTTTTGATTATGCAGTTGAGGATAGTAATGGTATTAACTTTGGAATTATGATTATTACTTTAGGTTTTTTAATTGGAATAGGTTGTATGTTATCATTAGACAAATTATTGCCACATCTCCATTTCACAACAAATCACCAAGAAGGAATGAAAACGCATATGCCTCGTTCTTTTCTATTAGTCATGGCTGTAGCTCTTCATAATATACCGGAAGGTTTGGCTTTAGGTGTAGCAATCGGGGCTAGTATGACAGGAGATATGGTTACACTTGGAGGTGCACTTGCTATGTGCATCGGTTTAGCTATTCAAAACTTCCCAGAGGGATTCGCCGTTACTTTCCCACTAATTACGGAAGGTGTAAATAAAAAAAGAGCATTTTGGTTAGGGCAAATATCAAGTCTTGCTGAGCCAGTCTTTTCAGTACTTGGTATATTTTTATCAATGTGGCTTGTGCCATTATTACCACTTTTACTAAGTTTTGCTGCTGGGGCAATGTTGTTTGTCATTGCTGAAGAATTGATACCAGAGTCCCAAACTGATTCTAGTCATATAGGAACATATGGCTTTATGGGCGGTTTTTGGATTATGGCAATTATCTCATTATTATTAGGTTAAAAGTAGCTTAGCTACTTTTTTCTTTTGTAGAAATATAAACTCCACATAGGATGACTAGAAAACATAGTAATTCAACAAAACTTACTCTTTCTTGTAAGAATATAATTGAGCCAATAAGAGTAAAAATTGGATTTAAATTTAAAAAGAAACTAGCTTTAATTGAGCCAAGAATTGATACTTGTTTTTGATACATAACTTGGCAATAACAATACCCAATTATGCTTGATAATGCAAATAGTATTAAAATAGATATTGGGTAATCAAATGTTAGTATTTCTCTTCTATAAAATATTAAATTAAATATAACTATTTGCCACATCCCGTATTGAAATAGTTTATAGGCAATCGTTTCTGATGGTATTTGTTGACTGTATTTTTCAATAAGTACATATGATAAACAATGCATTATAATAGCTATAATCATAATACCATCACCTAAAGTTAAAGCAGAACCATTATTGATGTATATACCAATGGCTCCAAATGCCGATAATAGTATTGAAACTTTTGTATAGTTGCTTAGCTTTTTATGGGCTAAATAGCGGCTAATAATAGCTGTGAACATTGGAGTTAGCACAGTAATAAAAGCAATATTCTTAGTTTCAGATAAGCTAATCGCTAAATTTGATAATGTCATATACCCACTGATATTAATCATAGCTATAAAAAATAAAATAATATTATTCTTTTTCGTTAATATATCTTTTTTATTAGTAATGAAGTACAAAAATATAAAGCTAATAACTACTCGATATGCCGCCATGAATGAATATGCTAGTGTCTTACTCAAATATTTCATCAATACTATATTAAATCCCCAAATACAGCTAATTACTATTAATTGCATATAATTACTTATTTTTTTCATATGGCACCTCTATATTAGTATAGGTGTTTATCATATTTTAATTAAAAAAAGAAAGTAGAATTCTACTTTCCATTATTATAACGGCATTATATTTTATCAAAGTACTCAGCTATCTTTTTCTTATCTAAAGAAAGTTGAGTCATTAATTCATCTAAGTTAGCAAACTTCTTTTCATCTCTAATATAATCGTAAAAATATACTTCTATCTCATCACCATATATTTCCTGTTTAAAATCAAATATATTAACTTCCATTGATATCTCTGTTAGAACATTAATAGTTGGATTTATACCAATGTTGCACATACCAACATATGTTTTATTATGATGTTTAACTTTTACAGCATAAACACCATTTCGCGGTAATGCATAACTTCCATAATCGATATTAGCCGTTGGATATCCTAATTTACGACCGTTCTTTTGACCGTGAATTACAATCCCATTTATTCTAAACGGACGCGATAATAGATAATTGACTTCCTCAATATTACCATTCGCCAATAATTGATTAATGCGAGTAGATGATATTTTAATATCATCATGATCTACTTCAGATATAACATCAACACTATATTGATTATTAGCCAATTGCTTTAACGTATTTGCATCACCAACACCTTTTGCTCCAAAATGGAAATCATAACCGCATACAACATATTTAACATTTAGTTTAGTAATATACTCATTAATAAAATCATTAGGCGACATATTAGCAACTTCAATACTAAAATCAATAACAATCAGATAGTCTATTCCTAGTTTGGCAAGTATTTGAGCTCTATCTTCCATTGAGGTTAAATAGCGTTCTTGTTTTATTACTCCTAGTGTTACTAATGGATTTGGGTTAAAGGTAATCATAGCAGATGCTAGATTATGCTTTACCGCAATACTTTTAGCCCTTTTCACTAGTTTTAAATGACCTCTATGTATACCATCAAAAAAGCCAATGGCTACAGACAACGGCTTAGTAAATGTGGTTGTTGCCTCTTGATTTATATAGATAATTTCCACTACCATAACCCCCTAACACTACGCATCAGCCCATCTCCACAAGGTTCATATATAGCTAATGCTTTATTATTCTTATTAATAATCACAATTCTCTCATTATAATCTAGGCGCAATTTCTTACCCTGGAGTATTTCTTGTTCATTGTCCATAACTACACTTTTATATTCCGTTAATCCTTGTTCAATAGGATGTAATATATAATCATTATTAGAAATTTGCTCCAATGAAAAACTATCATCTAGAGTAAATGGTCCCGATTGTGTTCTAACTAAATCTTGCATATATCCTGGATATCCAAGTCTATTAGCTATATCTAAACATAGCGATCTAATATATGTTCCCTTAGAGCATTTAGCTCTAAATGTTATTAAATTATCCTGTACGTCCAATACTTCAATTTCCTTTATTTCTATTTCACGTGGTTGTATTTCTACCTCAATCCCCTCACGTGCATACTCATATAGTTTTTTCCCATTGACTTTGATTGCAGAATAAATCGGTGGTATTTGCAATGATTTGCCTAAAAAACCATTACAAATATCTTGGAGGTACTGATGTGAAAAATTATCAATATATTCTTTTTTCTCGACAATTTCCCCTTCCTTATCATATGTAGTTGTGGAAGCACCTAGATAAAGAGTTGCAATATATTCTTTTTCTTCAGCTGTTAAAAATTGGATAATTTTCGTAGCTTTATTAACACAACAAACAAGTACTCCAGATGCTTCTGGATCTAAAGTTCCACAATGACCAACTTTTTTTGTGCCAAGTATTTTTCTTAATCTATTCACTACATCGTGGCTTGTCATTCCAGTTTCTTTTTTTACTACAATAATTCCATCCATTATCTCACTTCCTAGCTATTCTAATATACCATTATTTCTAAATATTTAAAAGCGATTTGTTATGTTGATTAAATGATTAAAAAAATGTAAAATAGACTAAGGTGATGTTATGGGAATGAAAAAAATTCTTGGATGTATTAGAAAAGCCGATAAGGACTTTAATATGATTCAAGAAGGAGATAAAATTTGTGTAGGTGTTTCAGGTGGTAAGGATTCAATGGTACTACTATATGCTCTATCTTTATATAAGCGATTTGCTGATGTAAAATTTGATATAGTTGGTATTCACATTTCTATGGGATTTCCAGACATGGATTTTGAATCTATTAGAACTTTCTGTCAAGAGCAAAATATTGAGTATTATGATATAAATTCTGAAATATATGAAATACTAAAACTAAATGCATATGATAATGGGGATTTGAAATGCTCATTGTGTTCTAAATTTAAAAAGGCTACTGTGATAGAAGCTGCTAAAAAACATGGGTGTAATAAGGTTGCATTTGCTCATCATTCAGATGATGCAGTTGAAACATTATTTATGAATATGATAACTGGTGGTAAAATTGCTACTTTTTTACCAAAAATGTATATGGATCGTACTGATACCCATTTTATAAGACCACTTATCTATGCCTATGAACAAGATGTAGAAAATGCTTTAAGAGAAGCAAATGTGCCCATTGTAGTATCTACTTGCCCTATGGATAAGCATACTAATCGTGAAGAAACAAAATTATGGCTAAGAGAATTATATAAAAAATATCCTCAAGCTAAAAATAATTTTGTAGTCATGTTGTCAAATGAAGAAAATACAGCCCTATGGCATAAAAATGAAAAGGAGAAGTAATTATGAATTTCGATAAAGATTATATTTTAAATACTATAAAGGAGATTATGGCAATAGATAGTCCAAGTGGTTATACAACTAACATTATAGAAAAAATTGAGCAATATGTCACATCTTTAGGATATCCATTTGAAAGATCAGTCAAAGGCAATGGAATTATTACAATTGATGGTAATGATAACTCAAAAACAGTTGGTGTTTCTGCCCATGTTGATACACTGGGATTAATGGTAAGAAGTATTAAAGGTAATGGCAATATAGCTATTACTAGAGTTGGTGGACCAACATTACCTACTTTAGATAGCGAATTATGCCGCGTAATTACTAGAGAAGGAAAGATTTATAGTGGAACTATCTTCTCCACTTCACCTGCTGCCCATGTTTATCAAGATGCCTCTAGTAAGCAAAGAAGTGAGGAGAACTTAGAAGTAATACTGGATGAAATTGTAAAATCCAAAGATGATACTGCTAAGCTTGGTATCGCTAATGGAGATTTTATTTGTATTGATCCTAAAACTATTATTACAGATAATGGATTTATTAAATCTAGATTCTTAGATGATAAATTAAGTGTTGCTATTCTACTTTGTACTCTAAAATATCTAAAAGATAACAACTTAAAACCTACATTTAAAACGAAATTCATAATTTCAACATATGAAGAAGTTGGTCATGGATCAGCTAATATTCCTAGTGATATTAGTGAATTGTTAGCAGTTGATATGGGGTGCATTGGTCTTGATCTTGACTGTACAATTTATGATGTATCAATTTGTGCTAAAGATTCAAGTGGACCATATGATTATGATCTAACAAATGAGTTAATTAATTTAGCTAAAACTAATAACTTATCATTTGCAATAGATATCTACCCAATGTATGGTTCTGATGTTTCTGCTGCTAGGTCAGCTGGTAATGATATTAAGGGAGCATTAATTGGGCCTGGAGTATTCGCAAGTCATGGATACGAAAGAAGCCACTATGATGGTGTAGAAAATTCTCTTAAATTATTAACTCTTTTCTTAACTAAAAGATAAGATTTCAAATTGAATAAATATATAGACATGTTATAATATTTATGACGTTGAAGAAGAAAGGGATGCCTGTAGCATCCCTTTCACTTTGGTGGTTGACGTTGAAAATAAGCTAGGATTAGTCTATGAATTTATTAAGCAATGCTAATATTACTATTAGCAAAATTACATATTCCATAACTCTTCCCCTAGTATAATGCCTGAAACGCCCATGCAACCAGCATACAGTTGACATAGACATAGTCAAACCACCTTTCGGAATTTTCATTCCTACTATCATATAGTCTTTTTTAAGTCATTATTCACTTGTATTAGCAAATTAAGGATAGAATATTGTAATAACCAAAAAGTGCTGATCCAATATAGATTACAGCACTTTTTTGCACTTAACTATCTTAATTTTTCTTTTATAACTTTCAATGTTTCATAAGCAATTTCAAAATCATAATTTTCAATTTGTTCAATAAGAGTATTAGTTAAGTCTTCATCAATTGTGAAGGCTTTCTTCATGCGACTAATTAGATTTAATACATCTATATCATCATCCAATAACAATTCTTCCACCTCTGTTGCAACATATAAAGCAAAATCTAAATCAAATTCTTCTTTAACTGTATTTTGCTCATCATTCATATGTTTTTTTACCAATGGCTCAATTTCTTTAAGAACACTAGCTAGCTGCTTATTCATGTCACAAAGTTGTTGTAAAGATTCACTGGTTGACAATTCTGACATATCATCCTCATTTGAGTCCTTAATTTTTCTAAGTTTTGTCTCAACTAGCAACACGGCACTATTAAGCATCGTCGCTCCAATAGTCGCAGAAGTACCTTTTAAAGTATGAACTAGTCGATGAGCATCTTCAATTTTGCTATCTAGCAAATATGACTCTAAACGTTTGCTAAAATCGATATTTGATTTATAAAAATTAAGTTTAATCTTATTGTATAATTCTTTATCCCCAGCACAGCAATCAATACCTATTTTCTCATTAATAAATGGTGAATAGCTTGAATCAACATCCTTAGTATCATTGTGAACAACCTCTTGGTAAGACACTGGTTCTAAAAATTTAGTTAAGAATTCCAATAACTGAGAATTTGTATATGGCTTGCCAAGGCAATCAACCATTCCAGATTTTAAATACAATTCAATATCACTTTTCATTATATTGGCAGTCATTGCCACAATAGGAGTTTTACATCCTGAATCCAAAAGAATTCTTGTTGCTTCCAACCCATCCATCACTGGCATATGAATATCCATTAGAATCAAATCAAATGGCTCATGCTCTAATTGTCTTCTACTAAACTCTGCAATTCCTAATTTACCATTTTCTACAATCGTTGTTTTTATGCCAACTCTATTCAAGTTTTCCCTAATGACTTGTTGATTAACTTCATTATCTTCGCAGATCAACACATCAGCATTAAATATTGGTTTTCTTGAAAGACTACTCATTTTATTCTCTTTATATAAATCAGCATCTCTTATCTCAAAATCCAAGACAAATGAGAATTTGCTACCTATGCCTAAATATGAAACAACTTTGAGCTTCCCACCCATTAACTCAATTAAACTTTTCGTAATAGATAATCCCAATCCAGTGCCACCAAATCTACGTGTTGTAGAAGCATCAGCTTGCATAAATGGTTCAAAAACTTTTTCAAGATCATCTTGATCTATTCCAATACCGCTATCTTTTACTTCAAAATTGATTGTTGCAATATTATCAACAATTTTGACGACCTCAGCACTATAAGTAACTGCTCCATCATTAGTAAACTTAATGGCATTAGTTAATAAATTCAATAGAACTTGCTTTAGTTTAGCCAAATCTCCAACTAATACTTTATTAGGTAATACTGCCTCTTTCATTAATAAACGAATACCTTTTTCCTTAGCTCTTTTTTCTCCAATTAATTGGCAGCTTGTAAAAACGTCATGAATTGTAAATGGAATCTCTTCTATTTCCATTTTACCTGATTCTATTTTTGATATATCTAAAATATCATTAATGATTACTAATAGTCCATCAGCACTGTTTTCAATCTTTTGCAAATAATCCTTTACTTCCAGAGATAGATTATTATCTTGTAAAGCCAATTGGGTAAAGCCAAGTACACCATTTAATGGTGTTCTAATTTCATGCGACATATTAGCTAAAAAATTAGATTTCGTTTCAGAAGCTTCTCTAGCTGATTTGACTGCTTCTTGTAAAGATTGTTCAGTCTTTCGCTCCATAGAAACATCTTGGCAATGGGCTACAAACACACTCTTACCACGATAAACTATCTTTTGCATAACAGTTCTTAAATAAACTATTTCACCATTATCCTTAATAGCCTCCATATAATTAACACCATTATCAGCCATCGTTTGGAAATTTGCAGCCGTAATTATATGACCAGACATTTGCGGTTTGAACTCTGCTGAGTCTCTACCAATTAATGTTAATGGGTCCACCACAGCAAATGTTTTAGCATAGGCGTCATTTGCTTCTAGAATTATTCCATCAGCATCAAATATTGCTACTGGAGCTGGCATTTTTTGAATTAATCTAGTTGTCTCATTATATGACAACTGTAATTGTTCAGCAGTCAAATGGCGTTCAGTAACATCGTTTTCAAAACATGCAACAACGTCCCTTTCAGGTGAATACATATATACATCAACAAATCTATTTGTTGCATCAATTTTTCTGTTAAAATTTAATTCAGTTCCATTCTCTGCTACATCTAATAATATATCAAAGAAATCACTTTGATTTGGGAATTTTTCACTCCATAGATGACCATTAGTAGTATTCTTTTCAATACCTTCAATTTCTTCAAAAGCGGGATTAACAACTTCAATTTTAAAATCAATTGCTTGCCCAGCCTCATCTCTTACAACACGGTATGATAAAAATCCAGAAGTCATTGTATTAAATAACATCATTAAATCATTTTGGCTACGCCTTAATAACTCTTCAGCTTCAACAATTTCGGTAATATCAGTAATAATTGCAATAGATCCAATGATTTCATCATTTTCACTTAATGGGGAATAATTAATCGAAACAGGAATTACAGTTCCATCTTTGCATTTAATATGAGACTTGACATTACGAATAACTTCGTTATTCATAATTCTTTCATTAAGTATTGCCTTTATTTCAGTTTCACTTTGCAATGAATATACCCGATAATCAAAGCCAATTAATTCTTCACTACTATAATTAGTCATATTAATCATTGCCGGATTGACAGATGTGACTACACCATGTTTATCCTTGATTACTATTGCAGCATCAGTTTGATTAACAATTACCGCCATTTCCATCGCACGGCGATTTTTAGCGTTCAATTCCGTAACATCAGAGAAAATGCAAGCTAGATGAGTAATAGAACCATTGCTATCAGCTACTGGCGAATAACTCACAGCTACATCAATTACCCTACCATCTTTATGTCGACAAGTTGTAGAAAAGTTATCAACTCTTTCTCCATTTAGCAATCTCTCACGTATTATACTATAATCATTTTTAAGTTTTTCAGTCTCATAAAGTACCGAACTTTTTCCTCGCAATTCTTCTTGGGAAAATCCCAAAATATCGCAGGCAGCATCATTTGCATATACAGTAATTCCATCAATATTCTTTAACATTATTCCAGTAGATGCAACCTTTACTATTGTCGCTAACCCATCTACAAAGCTGCGCTCTTGATATGTTTTAGTAATATCTTGATAGGTAGATACTGTACCAATTGTATTATTATTATCATCAAGAGATGGCATATATTTGGCAAATACATATACTTCATCACCGTTTTTCTTCTTTTTTCTAAACTCTCCTGAATGAATTGTTTGCTTAGCATAAACATCACTAATATGTTGAGCATATAAGTCAAAGTCTTCCTTTGTGAAATCTAACAGCGGACCATTTGTCCCAACTACTTCATCCCTAGTGTAGCCAAATATTTTCTCTACCCCTTGATTCCATTGTGTGATTTTACCATCAATATCCCTTGCAATGATTCCAATCTCAGCATTATTGACTATAGAGATTAAATTTATGTTTCTAATTTCAATTTCATTAATACTTTTATTAAGGCAATAATAAGTAAATATAAATTTATCATCATAAAAGGATATATTATATTCAGCATTTATAACTGATTCTTTTGACTTAAAAACATGATTAAAAAACTCTATAAATTGTTTTTGTTCAATATTATTAAATTGGCTGATTAGTGAAACATGCAGTAATTCATTATATTGCATTTGACTATAATCATTAATATAGTCAATTAAAACATCAACAATTTCATTATTATTAATTGTTGGTTTTAGAATTAAAGTACCACCTTGACCTAATTTATTGAAAAACTCTGGAATCTTTACAAGTGTCTCCATATACTTACCTCACTATATTTTTGATTTAGGATAAATATAACGCTTTTATACTATTCGATATAAGCAAATTCATTTTCGTATTATATCATTAATTTTATTTATTTAAAGGGGTTTATTTAAAAAAGCATGGCAATAATCGACATTTTTCTAAAATTGAAAAGTTATTAAGAATAATTCTCAATAAAACCATATAGCGAAAAAATAAATTAGTGAGTCATCAATATACATATTTATCGTTATAACAAAAAAGTATAAGCATTACACTTATACTAAATTATGAATTGATGTTGTTTATAGCTATTTAATTTACCTTCATATACTATAGTTGATGTCTCAAGCTCTAAGAAATGATCTGGTACTACCACATCTGGTAAATCATAACAGCACTCCGCTCCATCAAAGATATATTTAATAAACTCTGCACAATAAAAATGGTTTTCTTTTTTTCTTTTTACATTAATTCCACTTAAAAATAACCCGCTAATATTAAAACTATATATGTTTTTATTCTTTTCAAATTCGTCAACTATTTCTTCCATACGCTTGTATTGACTCTCTGTAACATCAACTTCAAGTATTAATGAATATGTATCCTTAAATCTTTTAAAAGTTCCAAATTCAGGTGATTCTTGAACAAATCCACCAACAATAGCATTGTATGGATTTAATCTTCCAAATGAATACATTCTAGTCAAATCTTTATCTAACGAGATTGAAACATGTGCATATTGATATCCCTTAGATTTCTTAATTAGCTTTGACATTGGTGTTCCTGAATCAGTAAGAACAATATAAATCTTCCCCATAATGATCCTCTCACTTAATATAATATAAAAAAGCATGTCATAATTCGACATGCTTATATTATACTCATTTACAAAATCTTATCAATAGTTATTTAAAAAATGAAAATAATTAGATCTATAATACTCTTATTCCACCATGCTTTCTCACTTTCAAAACTAAGCAAGAACCAGCGCCAAAAACTTTATCTAATGAATCTTTATACTTAAAAACAAGATTGTTTGGTACAAAGGCTTGGATAGTGCCAGCAAAGCCCCCACCATGAACACGACATATACCATTATCCTCTAATACATTTTCACTAACTGCTAACGCAATTGCTAAATTTTGTTCGTGTATATTACTATTTGCATAAACATTTTGCAGATATTTAAAGGAACTATCTCCAGATGATGCAATAATTTTCTTAAAACTATTAAAATCATGCGCTTCTAATGCTGCTACTGCCTTAGTAACTCGTTTATTCTCGGCAAATAAATGCATGGCACGCAAAACTGCTCTACCTCCAAATCGCTTGCTTAACTCCATAATTTCCTTATTAAATTCATCTTCATCAACTTCTGTTAAGACATTCTTACCAAAATAATTAGCAACTTCTTTCATCTCAAATGGGATTGCTGCATATTCACCAGTTAGATTAGCATGACTCCCTTTTGTATCAATAATACATAAACTATGATCATAACTATCAAAATCAATATCAATTTTTTTGATTTTAATATCTTCTGAATCTTCAAAATCTATTGTTATCATTGAGCCGACTGAGCAAGCCATTTGATCCATTAACCCACTTGGTTTCCCAAAATAGACATTTTCAGCGTATTGGCTAACCTTAGCAATTTCTACAGGATCAATACTCATATCATTATATAGGCCCGATAGAATTGTCCCAATCATAACTTCAAAACAAGCTGAACTAGATAGTCCTGCTCCAATTAGAACATCGCTTGTTATATAGGCATTAAAACCACCAATACTATATCCTAATTCCTTTAATCTTGAGGAAACTCCCTTAATTAATGATTCAGTTGTTCCCTCTTCAGAATCAACCTTAATCAAGCTATTGATATTAATGGGTGCTACGTCAAAACCATCTGATACAACATTAATAATATTATCATTACTTTTAGAAACAATTGCAATGCAATCTAAATTAATTGCTGCCGCTAATACACGGCCTTGTTGATGATCAGTATGATTACCACATACTTCACTTCTACCTGGAACACTATATATCTCTACATCATTATCACCAAATATACTCATATATTTATCAACTGCTTCATTATATCTGTCAACTTGTTTTAGAAACAAAATCTCATCGATATATAATCCTTTTAATTTACTATAAAATTCTTCTTCATTAAAATATTTCTTTAGTTGTGATGCAAGCATATTATTTTACTACTTCAAATGTATATGAAGTAAAAGCTGTATAGCTTTCTCCTTTCTTAACTAACACTGATGGCTTATCTTCTATATTTATACTATCAGGAATAAACTCAGTCTCTAAACATATTCCATCTCTAAAATTATAATAATTATTATTTTTACCTCTTAATTCACCATCTAAATAATTAGCTGTATAGACATGAACATAAGGACACGATGTCTTAATCGTTAATAATCTAGCAGTAGCTTCATGATATAACTGGATTTGTTTTTCACTACTATTTAGCTTAAATGGATGATCAAAACCATTTCCATTCACTAATTGAATATGTTTTTTAGTTATTTGCTGATTAATTGTAGTAAGTTTCTTAAAACCAAATGGCGTATCTATAACCGCTAACTCATCCTTAAGTGTTAAACCATCACTATCAATACAATTGATATAATCGCTATCAACTCTTAATTGGTGATTTAGTATATCCTCATTACCTAAATTCAAATTGAAATATGAATGGTTAGTGAGATTAACAACTGTATCTTGATCACTTGCATAACGATATGTAACCATTAATGTCTTGTCTATTAATTCATAATCTATAAATACATCCAGATTGCCTGGATATCCTTCTTCATTATCATAAGAAAGGTAGTGAAATGTAACTTTATTCTCAAATAATTCATAATCAAAGATTTTCTTATCAAACCCAACTAACCCACCATGTAAATGATTAGGACCATTATTTATAGCTAAACTATATTCTTTGTCCCCAATCTTAAATTTACCATGTTTTATCCTATTAGCAACCCTTCCAACAGTCGCTCCAATATATTTATCTTGAACCATATACCATTCTATATCATCAAAGCCTAATACCACATCGCTTATCTTACCATTTATATCTGGCATTAAGACAGATATGATATGACAACCATAATTAGTGACTAGCACCTCCAAATTAGCACTTTTTAAGCTTATTACAGCGATTTCTTCTGATACTTGCTTATTTATTGAGATCATGAATTAAACCCTCCATAAACTTATGAAATGCTTCTAATCCTGTATTAGTCATTTTAAATACTCCTGCATCCTCTAATACTTCTACAAAAACTAAACTTATTTCATCTCTAATCAGTTGATCAATATTATCTTCTGTATAGTTATGTTTATCTTTGATACTATTAGCCCATATTTCATGAACTCCTAAATCAACATCTTCTTTATTTAATAAATATTTCTTTACATTATCCATCTCACTTGTTAATCTAGCTGGTAAGACAGATAATCCCATAACCTCAATTAAACCAATGTTTTCTTTCTTGATATGATGTCTTGCAATATGTGGATGAAAGATTCCATCTGGATATTTTGCCGTAGCACGATTATTTCTAAGAACCAAATCCATTTCATAGAATTCACCATTACGCCTAACAATTGGGGTAATAGTATTATGCCTTATCTCACCACTGTGTGATAATATATCGACGCTTTCATCATTATAATTAATCCAATACTGTAATATATCATCAGCACATTGTCCAATTACCACTCTATTTAATCCCGTTAATCTAATTGTAGATAGAGGCCACTGCAATATTTCAATTTTAATGTCTTGATATTTACCACTAAAATATTCTCTTATTGTTGGAGCATCTTCAATTGGGAAATGATGATGTCCACCTTGATAATGATCATGAGTCAGAATTGAACCCCCTACAATTGGTAAATCAGCATTTGAACCGATAAAATAATGAGGAAGCCAATCTGTAAACTCTAAAAGGTTATCAAAGGTCGTTTTATTGATAACCATAGGGACATGATCTTCATTTAACACTATGCAATGTTCATTATAATAAACATAGGGTGAGTATTGCATATAGTATGTATGATTGCTAAGTATTGTTGGAATTAATCTTAAATTTTGACGAGCTGGCCAATTATAGTTACCTGCATAACCAACATTTTCCTTACATAACAAACACTTTGGATACCCACTAGTTTTAACATCTTTCGCTTTAGCGATTTCTTTTGGGTCTTTCTCTGGCTTAGACATATTGATAGACATTTGAATTAAGCCATACTTACTATCTGTATCCCATTTAATATTCTTATTAACTCTATTCATGCGGATATAGTTAGTATTAATAGCAAGTTTATAAAAATAGTTAGTGGCTTCTATTGGATTAACTGTATATCTAGATTGAAATTCTCTAACCACTTCACTAGGTCTTGGAGTTAATAGTCCCATTATTTTAGTATCTAATAAATCTCGTTCAGTAATGTTGTCTTCGATTAAACCTGTTTCAATTGCATAATCCAGCAAGTACTTTAATATCTCACCAACTTCTTTTTCGTCATAACTAATTTCTTTCGAACTTGAAGTACCAGATTTAAATAATCCATTTAATTTATTATATATATAATCGAAATCATTTTTATCAATAAGATTAATCGATCCTCCATACTTAAGTAATGAATTAATTTCACATTCGATAGACATTATATATTCCACCTCCAACAATTAATTTAATTATACAATAATATAACTATAATTGTCATTGAAATTTAAAAAACTGCATAAATAGGCAGTTTTAAGTAAAATAATTATAAAAATCATAGCATTGTATTTTTCAAACTTTTTTTGTTGGCATCCTTCCATTCTGTTAGACCATTCGCATTCCTGCACAGAACCATTGCAGCAGCTAACGATGGAGAAGTAAATAAAACGTCTTCAGTAAAATAATCATATTTGTCAATTATATTATCTTCTTTTAGCTTAACCCATCTGTTTCTTAGTGAATCACTACTAGCTTCTCTAAAATGGTCAAAACATTTTGATCCTTTAAACACAACAAATCCTTCTTCTGTAGGCATCCCCATCGCCCTTACGCCAATTGAATTTATATAAAACAACTTATTTATGTCTGCTTCTCTTTGCTTTATTATCTTTTCAAATACTTTGTGACCCAAAATGTTTGTTGCCATTTTTACATAATCAATAAACTCACGCATAGCTGCTTCGTCGTATTCGCTAATCTTAGATTTTGTTGGAACATTCTTATTTTCTATAACATATCTATTCGCCAATTCAGCTTCATTATATAGCGAACTTTCTAAGTACTTAACCAATGCTTTGTTCAAATCAATACTTGTAAAAGTTATACACTCATAAAACTCTTTCTTTGCTAAATGTTGCGTAAGCCTTTCATATACGTTTTCTGCTTCACCAATATATATCGAGTTCTTATCATCGTTTATATTAAAAAGGAAATATATACCAGCCATTTGCAGCTCACTTCTATTAAGACAGTTATATATTTTTGTTCTCGGGATTTTAAGACAATTAGCATCCCAGTTTTTTATATTACAAATTATTGTGCCATTAGAATTACCGTCAACAAGAAATAAATTTATCGTCTTTTGATAGACTTGTTCCATTATTTATAGTATTTATTAACCAATTTTTCAAACGTGATATCAATAGATTCTGAACTTAATTTAGAGATTCTCATATCAAATAGTGGTTTCAATTTTTTAACTTTTTCTTCTAATGATCCATAGTGTAACTGCTTATGGCAAATGGGGCACAACGAAATTATATTGGAACTTCTATCTAAATTTAGATTAAAATCAGTTTGCGCAGACATAGGTATCAAATGATGTCCTTCGACATACTCATTTCCTAATTTTGTTTTAAAAGTTATATGGGATACTCCATCTATACTACTGAACTCACATTTATATTCATTATCACTTAATACAGTCTTTGATATCCTCGGGTCAGTCCTCCATTTTTTATTGCCTTTTATTGTAACTTGATGAGGCTCTCTATTATTAGAAAATTCTAGATCATTCTTGGAAGTATATGGATCACACGACTGAATGCTTACCTGGTATTTCAAGTCAAACTCACCATCTAATTTTGCAGCATTTTCTTCTTTTTTAAGATATGCCTCACCAGCGTTTGTAATTACAAAACTACTTCCCCCTTCTCGCCTAGAAATCTTTGTAACCTTAACATATGTAAAAAATCTCTTGTTTTTATGAGAAACCAAATTCCTCACTTCTTGGCTAAACTTTGTGTCTTTTCTCCCAGTATTTATTGCTTTATCCTCATTACTGAGAACTAAATTTTTCTCAAGAGCAATAATCAACTCAGTTGTAGTAATACCCGGATAATCTTTAATTAATTTTACTGCCGGCAAAATCAAATCCGGTTCTAAAATTCTGTTTTGTTGTTCTTTTTTCATACTATAATTCACCTCCTAGCATATAATTAGTTATTATTAAATGCTCCACATTTCTTGTGTTCCTATTCTTTATATTTACTAAATATGTTTTATCAAAACTTACAATAAAAAAATTTGGATTAGTATTGTAAAGATTATAAATAAAATCAGTATTCTTAATAATTAGCATAAAACTAGCTTCTGTATTTGAAAGAAATTCAAATAGTCTATGTTGGTCGTTTTGATTAAAATCACTATTCAAGTAATTGGAAAACTCCGTATCATACGGTGGATCAAGGAAAATAAAATCGCCAAATTGCGGAGGATTAATTTCAAAAAAAGTAAAAAAATCTTCACAATATATATTTGCACGTTGTAAATAATTAGATAAAAATTCTGATTCTATATAATCAATTTTTTTCCCTAAATTTTTACGATTATAAGCAATCCCACCATAGGGAACATTAAACTCTCCAGATACATTGTATCTAAACATTGAAGCATAACAGTATTCACGTATAAAATAGAACAACGCAGATGAAAAAGTTTCCTCAAGCCCTAGATTAGTCCTATTATTATATAAATATCTAAAATGTGTATAATAAGAACTTCTAAATGCTGTCTCTATGTTAGATAACACATCATCGTAATTTAACTCTTCATTTAATATTTCAATACGCCTCATTCTTATCATTTTACGCAACAAAGTTTTGTTAATTTCTAATATAAATCTATCTACTTCTGGATTATGTTGCACTTCCATAATCCCATTAAACTCATCTCTGTTTTCTATTACAAAAGTGTGTAAATTAGTCGCCAAATCATCCACATCAATCAAATTGTTGCGAAAATTGTAATAAAGATTCACAAGCTCAATTGCATGATTTTCTACTACGTCTCCAAGAATATTCCAATTGTGCAATAATAAGTCCAGTGAAGCGAAAAAAGGATTGTTCCTCTCAGCTATAAATCTATATAATGATATCAGCTCTATTGATTTATCATTAATGAATCTCTCTCCATCAATTTCAATATCAGACATTGAAAGAAATACTGCCCCGCCACCTAGAAATGGCTCATAAAAATTATTTATTGTTTCTGGCAGGTTAGGAAGTATATATTTTAATTCTTTTTCTTTGCCACCAGCCCACTTTATGAAAGTATTCATTACGTTTTCCCCCAATACATCTATTATAGCAAATTTATTAAATTATTGTTAGAGAAGATAGAAATTTTACCAAATTAAACTCGAAAATTTCAAATTTATCAATACTCGCTGACCAATATTCAATTTATCTATACTGTAGTTTAATTAAAATCTCCATATAAATACTTCTTAATAATAGAAGTTATTCTTCTTTTAAAGAAGTCAATATAATTATTAATATATTTATGAACAACTTATCAGCATTTTATATTAATGAATGATATATTTAAAAGATATTTCAGACTTTAAATATTATGTAACTGATGGCATAGTAGGAATATATGATTAGAAAAAAATACGCTATTTTATATACGAAATAACTTCTCTGATTGTTCCAGAAACTAAATTTATTAGTACAGGTCCCTGAATAAATATTGGACTGTTTTCTACGTCTGACTTAATCATAACAAACTTCGTACACAGCAGCATATCATCTAATCTAGACATATTCATTGGGTCATAACCACATATATACCCTTTACAAGATATAGTATCGGAATGAGTTAATATGAAATCATCAAATGTTTTGTTTTTGTTAATTAAATACTTATCTATCACATCAAAAATTTTCGCCATATCTATATTGATAATCGGTTTTTCTTCAGTTACATCTCGCAAAATTATTGAAAATAAAGATAACTCAGTATCACCAATTTTATGATAGAAGTTTTTATGAATATCATTAAGTACAATACAAGATACGACTCCAGAATAATATAACATTCTTCTTATCTCAAAAAAATATTCATTAAATGATTGAAGTATCTCAATGTAATCGTTTATTTTACAGATATATTTTTCATAAGATATTTGTTTTAAAGCCATGCATCCAGCATACTCTGCCATTCCTTCTATAGTTTCAGTCAAATACTCCTGGTTAATTATGTCTCCTATCAACCTTTCACGATATTTACGTGCTGCCATGTATTGCTCTAATAATTCCTTCCTTAACGTTATATCATCTGACCTATAGGCTTTAGCAAGTAATAAGTTTTCTTGATACTTAACTATATAGTTCTCAATATTATCTGGGTAACTTAGTAGTATTAAATCGTTAGGATAGCGGCATTCATCATTTAATTTCTGAAATACGTGAAACATTTCATGGACTAAATTTGATGCTAATATTTCAATATCTTCATGTTCTGGGTCTTTCACATACCATATTGCAATGAACTCATCATTATACTCGATACTTGTATTACCAAGAAATCGGTTGTCATAAGCAATCACTTCGTTAGCTAAATAAACCTCATCATCATTATATAGTGCAAAGCCAGATTGCGAAAACCCTGGCCATATGGCATTGAAGTTTACCTTACTAAGTACTTCATTAACTTTTGTATATAACATTTGCATAACTATACCCCTATATTATTCTTTATTTATACTAGATAATATTTTCGTTTCATTCTCTAAAACATTCTTCTTAAAGACTATACTATGTTGATTCTCTAGATACCACTCATAAGCTGCCCTTAATCCAACTTCAAAATTGGTTTCAATTTCATATATTTCATTGATTTTAGTGACATCTAGAACATTGCTGTAATCATGGAATGGGAAGAAATCTCTAATCATATATCCTTCTTCTTTATAGTCAAACATTATTGTATCATGGCTTTTTCCCATAACTTTAGCACACATATCTATCCACTCTGATACTAATACTTCTTTTTTATTGCCAACATTAAAGATTGCTAAGTTTGGTAATTTTGTATTTATCAATTTGATAATTATATTTGCAAGATCAGTAGTATATATAAACTGTAATCGAGGATTAGATGCAGGAATAATAATTGGTTTATTGTAATAAATATGATCAAAGATAAAACTCTCTCTTTGTGCATAGTTGTTTTCACCATAAACATATGGAGGCCTAAGGATAATCAATTCCATACTATCTTGTTTAAATAACTCTTGGTACTTTACTTCCGCTGCTATTTTATCAGTGCCATATTGTCCCCAGTATTTATTCTCACCAAGTATATCAGTTTCTTTAAAAGGTAAGTTAAGTTTATCAATATCATAGACAGCACTTGAACTAATAAATATGAATTTCTTTATTTTATTTTTATTTAAGGCTTTGTAGAGAATTGATGCATGATCACTATTCAATCCACTAACATCTACTACTATCTCAAACTCTAATTCTTTCAATATGTTCCTCATCTGATTTTCATCATTACGATCACATATAAGTTGTTTTGCTCCTTGTGGAGTTATATTACTACCACGATTAAGTACATATACTTCATAATTATTTTCTAATAACACTTCAACAATCTTCTTACCAATAAAATAACTGCCTCCCATAACTAGAATTTTTTCCATAAGTCTTCCCCCTAAGTTAATTTGATTATATCATAATGATAAATAAAAAGGCCTATTTTCATAGACACTTTTTGACTAAATATGTTTAATTACATAGTAATTCTTTTTACCTCTACGAATTACCGTTGCTTCATTACCAAATGCATTATCTTTAGATACAATGAATGCTTCATCAGTAATCTTATTACCATTTACTAACACACCATTCTTAATAAAATCTCTAGCTTCACGTTTTGAACTAGCCCCGCCGCATAATACTAAAGCATCGACTATATTTGTATCTTCTGTCATTTCTGTTGTTGGCATTCCACCAAAACAAGCTTTTACTTGGCTTAATGTTAAACTAGAAATATCTCCTGAGAATAATATTTTTGAAATATTAATTGCTTCATCACATAATTCCTTACCATGAACAGTTGTTGTTACTTCTGTAGCTAATCTATTTTGAGCGATACGTAAATGTGGAACTTGTTCATGCTCAGCCATTACTGCTTCTATTTCTTCTTTTGATAAGAATGTAAATACTTTTAAATAATGAGCTACTACTTCATCTTGGGAGTTTATCCAGAATTGATAGAATTCATATGGACTTGTTCTTTCTTTATCTAACCAAACTGCTTTACCTTCTGATTTACCAAATTTGCTTCCATCTGCTTTTGTTATTAATGGTAATGTAAATGCTTCAGCAATAGCTTCTGGTCCAGACATTTTTCTTATAAAATCAGTTCCAGATGTTAAGTTACCCCATTGATCACTTCCACCAGCTTGAATCACACAGTTATATTCTTTATTTAAATGATAAAAGTCAATTGATTGCAGAATCATATAGGTAAATTCAGTAAAAGAAATACCAACTTCTAGTCTTGATGCTACAACATCCTTTGCTAACATGTAATTAATACTGAAATGCTTTCCATAATCACGTAAAAAGTCAATTATATTGATTTTACTCAACCATTCATAATTATTTAATAAAGTAGCCTTGTTTTCACTTTCGAAGTCTAGGAAGGCTGATAACTGCTTTTTAATGCATTCTACATTGTATGATACATCTTCTGCTGTTAATAATGTTCTTTCTGATTTTCTTCCGCCTGGATCTCCAATCATTCCTGTTCCACCACCAGCTAAAGCAATTGGATGATGTCCAGCTAATTGAAATCTTCTTAACATTAGTAAAGGTACTAAATGTCCAACATGTAAACTAGGACCAGTTGGATCAAACCCTACATATAAGTGAATTGGTTTCTCTAATTCTCTTCTTATATTTTCTTCATTAGTTACATCTTTTACTAAGCCACGCCATTTTAAATCATCAAATAAATTCATATTTTTTCCTCCTTAAATAACATAAAAAAGACATCATCACAAAAGGACGATGTCTCGTGGTACCACCTTAATTCATACTTACGTATGCACTCATTTTTTAACGGTTTATCCGTTTCTAGTTTTGCTAGAAAAGCTCCAGACTGTATTCATATTCTATTACAACTTGTTTGCACCATCCACAAGCTCTCTGCATGTTTTTTGAATACTACTATGTTCTCTCAACGCCTTTATTTAGTTGAATCTCTTTTAATCAATGAATGACTAACCGCAATACTCATTGCCTCAATAGGTTCTTCATTTAACATTTTAGTTAGTAAACGAAGAGCTAATGCCCCCATATCATACACTGGAACAGCTATTGTTGTCAATGTTGGTTTAACCATAACACCATAACTTGTATTAAAGAATCCAATTACTTCCATATCATTTGGCACGGAAATATTATTTTCAGTGGCAGCATTTATTACAGCTACTCCTTCTTTATCATATCCAGCGATAACAACTTGGTGTCTATGTTTTTTGAAATACTCTACAAACTCTGGGTAATTCTCTTCATAACGCGTTGAAACCTCAACAATGTTGTTAAAGTCTAAATTATATTTACTATAAGCATCTTTCAAGCCTTTAATAGCTTCTTCTTTTTCAACAAGATTTTGCTCAGCTGTAAAGTAAGCTATATCAGTAATTCCTTTAGATAAATAGTTTTCACAAATTGACTCTAGAATCTTTGCTGCA
Organism: Coprobacillaceae bacterium; assembly: GCA_031555175.1. Lineage (GTDB taxonomy): Bacteria > Bacillota_I > Bacilli_A > Erysipelotrichales > Coprobacillaceae > JAVBUP01. The sequence continues at coordinate 48,829 of JAVBUP010000019.1, read as the reverse complement.
TCAACATAAATTGATCCAATGCTTTCATCTTCTATTTTCCTTCCAATTACCACAGTTGGAATCTTGTATTTACTAATTGCTGCTAACTGTTGTTCTAACATATCATTATTGAATAAAATTACTCCATCAGCTCTTGATGTAACTAATCTTTCTACTAATTCTTCAGTAACATTATCACTACCAATATTATCAGTAGTATGAATCATAATGTTATACTTAAGTGTTCTACTCGTATCTCCAATACCACCAATCATATCCTTAACATGCGCAAATAGCGCTTGTGGAAAGACAACAGCTATTGTAGTTGTTTTGCTTTTTGCAAGTCCTCTAGCAATTTCATTTGGTTTAAAATCTAAGCGTTTGATTACTTCATTAACTCTATTCCTCGTATCTTCTTTAACAATGCTACTACCATTAATTACACGTGATACAGTTGCAAGCGAAACTTCAGCTTCTCTTGCTACATCATAAATAGTTACTTTCTTCATTATTCTAATTCAATAGAGATATTTTCGATGTCTTCTATTACATCTTCATAATCAAACTCATCGCTATCTTTACTTACTACTGATTTAACCCATACTTTAGCATCTTGCAAAACATTTAATATTTCTTCTTTAACTCTTAAAGAAATTTCTTGGAATCTTTCATTATTTTTTACACCATCAATTAAGTCTTCTAAACGATCAATTAATTCATAGTATTTTGTTTTAACTTCTTCAGAAGCACCTTCATAATCAAAATTAATAACTTGTCCTTTAACATTATCTAAAGTGCTTTGTAATAAACTCACAAATTCTTCCTTAGTCATATTTTTTAAAGTGTTATAAGTCTTTTGCGTATTTTTTTTAAAGTTTTCTCTAGATTCTTTACCACTTCTAGGTGCAGTAAACCACCCAATCGCAACTCCTACTAATACTGATAAAACAACATCTGTTTTTTTCATTATTCTGCTCCTTTTCCTTTATTTTTTCTTTTCTTAATTGAATTAAATAAGAATGCTCCACTTAATATACTCTCCAGTTTGTCACGCCATGACATAATAGTCATTACTCCATCAGTCACCGCTTGGACTGGTTCTTGCAACATATCCAGTTTTTTATTAATATCATCAACAGTTTTATTGGCATTATCAAGTAAACTATTAGTTTTTTCCAATGTTGATAATGCGCGAATACATAAAATTGCGATAGAAATTAATGCAAAAGCAGCAGCTCCAAGCATTATTGTTAGTGCGATATCAATCATATCCATACATTCTCACTCCTTCTCCTGTTAATATTATTACACAGTATTTTCAACTTTACAACAAAAAATGAAAGCATTTTCAGTTTTTGTTTCATTTTGCTTTCATTTCGCTTACATTTTTTGTTTCATTAATAACATGTGATATATTTATTTAGCAAATTGCATTAGCCGCATCTGATTTAACTAAGGTAAATACCCATATTTATATCTTAAAAATCATATTATATTACACTTTGAGATATGAAACATACAATAACTATGTATAAGAATTGGAGTGTTAACATGGATTTCTCTTTAATCGCAATTATAGAAGCAATTATATTAGCATCTGCCTTATCTTTAGATTCATTTGTTGCAAGTTTTGCCTATGGCAATAACAAAATCAAAATACCTTTTTTATCAGTACAAGTAATCAATACAGTATGTAGTTCTATTTTAGGTATGTCATTATTAGTTGGAAGCATCGTTAGGCAATATATTCCATCATGGTTAACAACATCACTTTGCTTTACAATACTATTCATATTGGGAATAGTAAAACTTTTAGATAGTATTACAAAATCAATAATTAGAAAATATAGTAGTGTTGAAAGAGAAATAAAATTTTCTATGCTTAATTTCAAATTTATTCTACAACTATATGCCGATCCTGAAGATGCAGATGTCGATCAATCAAAAACTATTTCACTAGCTGAGGCATTTTCATTAGCTATAGCTCTTTCGTTAGATGGACTGGCAATTGGTTTTGGTGTAGCAATTGGTAACATTAATGTATTGCTTGTTTTTATTTTCTCCCTATTTACAGGGTTTATAGCAATAAAACTTGGATGCTATATTGGTAATAAATTCGCTAAAAGTTTAAACTTCGATTTATCGTGGATAAGTGGATTTATATTAATAATTCTCGCTTTTCTGAAATTATTTTAACTATATAAATTATTTGATAAACAAAAAAATGAAAGTCGAACTTTCATTTTTTATTTCGTCACTACCTCAATAATTTTATTTTTTAGTTTATAAACATCTTTAGTACTCATAAAAACAAATACAGAATTATGATGTTTAGTCATCTTTTTAGCATATTCATAATTATCATCAATTACTTCTGCATTAGACATGTGTCTAGTAATATCTGAAGCAAAGACTTCAAATGGTAGATCCTTAATTGCTGTTTCAGGAAAATTGAGGACATATGCATAATCTGCAACCTCCAAAGCCGTTGCAAAATCTGTTTCAAATTCATGAATACGAGAATAGCGATCTGGCTTATAAACTGCAATTAAGTTTTTATCTGGATATCTTTTTCTAGCTGTTTCTAGCGTAAGCTTTATTGCTGTAGGATGGTGTGCATAATCATCAACATAGATATTATCCAAAACTTCCTCAATTTGGAATCTTCTTTTTACACCAGGAAATGAAGCTAGGTGATCTTGAATATAAATAGCGCTCATATTTAATAAGTATCCTATACAAATTGTAGCTACACTATTATAAACCATATGCATGCCATAGAATGGTAAATCAAAATGTCCAAATAACTCTTTATTTATATATAGATCAAACGATATGCCTTCTTTATCCTCTACTAGATTACTAATTATCACATCATTATAATCTTTAAATCCAAATTTTAGCATTGGCTTATCACATTTCATTTTCATAATATTTTCATCGTCACCATTAGCGATGATTCTATCACTAACTTGACTCGCAAATATCTCAAATGAATGAATATAGTTGTCTAAGGTCTTAAAGTAGTCAATATGATCTAAATCAATGTTATTGATAATTGCATACTTCGGATGGTATGCAAGAAAATGATCTTTAAATTCACAAGATTCCAATACAAACATTTTACTATCACTGTCTCCATGTCCAGTACTATCTCCTATTAAAACAGCGGTTTCAATATAATCTTTCATCAGATGATAAACTAAACCAGTTGTTGTAGTTTTACCATGTGTACCAGCAATACAAATTGATTCATATTGGTTAACTAGTCTACCAAGATAATCATTATACCAATAGTATTCAATATTACTGTTACTAAATAATTCTTTAACTTCCTCATTGTTTTCTTCATTAAATGAATGGCCAACAATGACAGTCGTTTTTTTATTTAAACTTTTAATGTTATTTTTGTCAAATGGCAATAATCTAATCGCTCTTTCTTCTAAAGATTGTTGAGTAAATAGATAGTTTGTCGTGTCACTTCCTGATATCTCATTACCTAAGTCGTGCAACAAACACGCTAAAGCAGACATCCCTGAACCTTTGATTCCTATAAAATAGAACATTTTACCACCTCCCTACTAGTGTACCACAATCTTATAAAAAAGTGTTAGATACATTAATTTTTTTTTGACATTTGATGCGATAACCATTATAATAAAACGTGGAAAAAAGGGGGATTGAATTATGAGAAGATTTGGAACTATAAGTCGTGGAGTAAGAGCTCCTATTATTAAAGAAGGCGATAACTTAGTCGACATCGTTGTCGATTCAGTATTGACTGCTTCTAATGATGAAGGAGTAGAATTCAGAGATAAAGACATTGTTTGTATTACAGAATCTCTAGTAGCTAGAGCTCAAGGTAACTATGCAACTGTTGATCAAATTGCCACTGATGTTAGAAGACAATTTAATGGAGAAGAAATAGGAATTGTATTCCCTATTCTATCTAGAAATCGTTTCTCAATGTTATTAAAAGGAATTGCTAAGGGAACTAGTAAAGTTTACTTGCAATTAAGCTACCCAAATGATGAAGTTGGGAATCCCGTAATTGATATTGAAAAATTATATGGAGCGAATGTTAATCCATATACAGATGTGTTAACAATTAAACAATTTAGAGAAATCTTTGGAGATGATACGAAACATCCATTTACTGGCGTAGACTATATTGATTTCTATTCTAAATTTGTTGACAACATCGAAATTATTTTAGCTAACAACCCAACAGCTATTTTAAGTTATACTAAGAATGTAATAGCTGCTGATATACATACAAGAAAAAGAACTAAACGCATGCTAGAGTCTGCTGGCGCTAAGAAAGTGATTTGTTTAGACGATATTCTTAACTCATCTGTTGATGGTTCAGGGTACAATGAACAATATGGTCTACTAGGTACTAACACTGCTGGGGATGACAAAGTTAAATTATTCCCTAGAGATGGAATTAACTTCGTAAATAGCGTTCAAGCTAAATTACACGAAAAAACTGGTAAAGATATTGAAGTAATGATTTATGGAGATGGAGCTTTCAAAGATCCAGTTGCTGGAATTTGGGAGCTAGCTGACCCTGTCGTATCACCTGCATATACTTCTGGTTTAGGTGGACAACCAACTGAATTAAAACTAAAATATATCGCTGATAACTCTGGCTTATCTGATGAGCAAATTATCGAAAAAATTAAGAATAAAAATGTAACTGGTAACGAAGCCTTAGGAACTACTCCTAGAAATATCACTGACTTAGTTGGATCCCTTTGTGATTTAACTTCTGGATCTGGTGATAAGGGAACACCTATCATTTGGATTCAAGGATACTTCGATAACCTATCAAGCAAGTAAAACTCCCAAAAACGGGAGTTTTTCTTTTTAAAAAAACAATCTAGTCAATTTTACTCAACTAAGATTGTCATAAAATACTAATCTTCTTTTTCTTGATTGTCTTTAGTAATTACTTTACTTACTAATGACTTTTCAATGCGATGATCTTTGATTTCAACTACTTGAATATTTAATCCATATTCATTTAGTATTGGTTGTGTACCATCTTCAGGAATATTACCTAACAACCCAAATACCATCCCACCAAATGAATCATATTCATCAATTGGTAAAGGTATTCCAATTGCAGTTGCGACTTCTTCTAATTCAGCAGTACCATGAATATCCCACGTGTTTTCATCAATTTTTTCAATTAATGGAATATCCTCAGGAATACTAGCATCATCTTCTAAATCCCCAACTAACTGTTCAAGGATATCATTCATAGTTATAATTCCACTTAACCCACCATATTCATCAAATACAATTGCAAAGTGATTTTTATTTATTTTCATATTTCTAAATAAGACATCAATATAAACTGTTTCCGGAACTAATTGTGGTTTTCTAACTGCATTTTCCATTACGCTCTCACGACTCTTATCTTTTAACCTAAAGTAATCCTTAGCGTTTAATACACCTACTATATCATCCATATCATCTTTACAAATTGGATACATTGTATTTTTATTTTCTACAATGATTTTATCCCATTCTTTCATTGAATCATCAATCCACAACACTACAACATCAACTCTATGAGTCATAATGTCTTCAGCTGTTAAATTATCAAATTCAAAGATATTATGAATAAATTCTTTTTCTTCCGCATCAATTGCCCCGGTTTCACTACCAGCATCAACCATCATACGGATTTCTTCCTCAGTTACTTCTTCATCATCTGCAAATGGATCAATCCCAAGCAATCTCAAAATTGAATTAGTTGAAAATGTTAAGAATGAAACTATTGGCGCGAATATTTTCGCAACAACATAAATCAATCCAGACATTGCTAGCGCTACTCCTTCAGCTTTACGCATCGCAATTCGTTTTGGTACAAGTTCTCCAAAGATTAATGTAAAGTACGATAATATAATAGTAATTAATAATACAGATATAGTACGAAGACTACTTTCTGACATACTAATCCCTACAGATAACAGAAAATTAACTAAGTATTCTGCAAAGTTATCAGCTGCAAACGCACTCCCTAAAAACCCAGCTAGTGTAATCCCTACTTGTATAGTCGCTAAAAAGCGAGATGGTTGGTCAGTCAGTATGGTTAAACGCTTTGCACGCTTATCCCCTGTTTCTGCTAATCTAGCAAGCTTATTGTCGTTAAATGAAATAACAGCTATTTCTGCACAAGCAAAAATCGCATTTAACGCAATCAAGAAAATTTGTAATAATATCTGCCACAATATGGGCCCCTGGTCTGACAAATTCATATCCTCCTAAAGATAAAATAATCTAATTTTTTTTATGCAATAAATTATAGCATATATTATATATATTGTCTATTTTCATATGCATTTACAGTATATATATATTAATTAATATGATACGACACTTTAATATTACTAAACTAAAATACTAAATATACAATTAATATAGCCAGTATAATCTTCTATAATCTACTTACTCCACTTTCTATTGATATTTTCTCGCTCCTTATTAACTAATGCAGTAAACAAATCAATATCGAGATTACCGCAAATTGATAATAGAACAATAAATACATCTGCTAATTCATTCTCGCTGCTACTATAGTTTTGCAACTTACTTTGGTCAACCGTCATATTTGAATGATCTTTTCTTATTGCCTTCGCCAGTTCTCCAACTTCTTCAATAAGCAATAATAACTGTTGTTCTACTGGCTGATTTCCAAAGCCTCTAATCTCAATTTGTTTTTTTATGTAGTCTTGTATTTCTGACAAACTACTGTTATTACTCAAATTATTCAATAATGTTTCCTGCATATCTACTCCTCCTGCAATAAGTTATTAATATTTTCAATATCAAAACAACCCGCTTTTATAGCCACTAATAATCCATTTACTTAAATCAATACTAACTTAATTTAATGTTTAACTAATATCTTTTTTACCCATTCGTAAAAATACCATATAGTATAAACCAGTCGAAATACCTAAGTATGAAAATAATAACAATAATCCATTAATATAATTTGATTCTATAAATAAGCTGTTAGTAATAGTTGATAAATCTGGATCAAATGGTACTAGTTTATATGTACCCATGAACACAGACATAATCTGTTTACCAGCATTGCCAAAAGTTGTATTTGTTAACAGATTAGACAACGATGTAAAGATTTGGCCAAGATGGTAATTGATATCAAATATATATAGGTGGAATGTTTCATATGTATATTGGGAGATAGTCATTCTAAGCATTGGAAATGCGCCGAATACTACAACTAAGAAGATTGCTAAAAATACAATTGAAACAATTCTTTTCTTAAATAACGATGATAGAAAGTAGCCAACTGATGAAACGCAGTAAGAGATTAATACCCCATAAAGGATAAAGAATGGCACTTGTTTAGCAATATAGCTATATATATCAGGGTCCATACCACTTATAATCCCATAAATAATAACCGCGAATAATACTGAAGATGAAATATAGATTAAATGACCAACAAATACTCCTAATAGTTTACCTAGTACCATATCATATCGCTTGATAGGTTTGCTTAATAAGATTCTCATTGTACCTTCACTCTCTTCTGTCGAGAAAACACCAGAAGAGTGCACGATAATTGATAAAGTTAAGAGAATACCACAAAACCAAAAGAATATTAATAAATAAAACATTTGGATTGAAGACATTTGGAATTGACGAATATAAAATTCCATTGCCTTAAAATCCTTTTGCGAGAAAATCGCGATTACAACTATTCCAATCGTACTAATTAAGAAGTATAAGATAGTGTTAATTGGTCTAAACATTGTTGTAAGTGTTCTTATAAATACGGCTTTCATTATTGTTCACCCCCCATTAATAGATCTTTATAGATACTATCCAGTGATGCTTTATCTTCAGATACTTTAAATAACAAGATTGAGTTATCATGAGCCAGTCCAGTTAAATCACGTAATATATCATTTGGATTTTCACATGATATCACTAGATCATCCGCCTCAAGCTCTATCTCAATAACATTCTTATTATCTTTTAATAGCTTAACAAGAAGTTCATTATTATCAGAAGACGCAATAACTTTCCCTGAACTAAACTTTCTGCTAATTGACTTTACATCACCACTGATGACATATTTCCCTTTGTTAATCATAATTACATCAGTGACAATAAGTGCTAATTCAGTTAGAACATGGGAACTAATTAAAACAGTCATTTTCTTTTCTTTTACTAATTTTTTTAATAAATCCAGTATTTCCATTCGAGTTGTTGGATCAAGATTTGCAGTGGGCTCATCTAATAACAAAACTTCAGGATCATGAATCATTGCACAAGCAAGTCCAACCTTCTTCTTCATCCCAGTGCTAAACTTTACTACTTTACGGTCTTTAGAATCCTCTAAATTCATGAATTTGATTAATTCCATAGATTTGTTATATGCTTCTTTATAGTTTAGTCCGCTTAACTCTCCCATATATACTAAATAATCAATACAACTTAAATCTGTATAGAAAGCAGAAAACTCAGGTGCATATCCTAATAACCTTTTTGCCTCTACAGAGCCTAGCGGATGTCCGCCGATATAACCATTACCTGAACTAGGGTGAATTAAACCCAGCAACAAACACATTGTTGTAGTCTTACCTGCGCCATTAGGACCAATGAATCCATATATTTTACCAGCTTCTAAATTGAAACTCAAATCGTTAATTGCCATCAAATCTCCAAATTTCTTATAGAGCCCATTAACTTCTACAATATATTCACTCATTACTTTCTACCCCCTAACCAATATCTATTTCGATACTTCTTTGAATTAGCTAAAATATAAATCACAGCTATAAATAGCAATGCCATTATTGCGTGTAATACTGACGTAACCATTGATTTCTTTACAATTACATTAATTGTTTTAGTCATTACTGTACCTGTATCACTATAGCCTACTATTATCACTTCTTGTGCTCCTTCTGGCAAAAATAACTCTAATGAGTTAGAAGTACTATAACTAATAGCTTGTCCTTTATAAAATGCTTTTAATAATACAAGTTTGTTGCTCTGAGTATCTACATTTAGCTTATAGCCTGATTTAATTGTCTGTCCATCGGTGAAATTATTAAACTTAAGATAAGAATAGTCGCTAATTACATTTACCGCAGCACTAAACATCCTATCCTTTGTTAGGCTATTAAAAATTAATGAATTTTCTGAAAGTTCATAGAGTGATGTAACATTAGCTCCAAGTGATATTATTGAATCAAAATTATTAATATCATACAATAATATCGAACCACTTTGAGTGTGTATTCCAAATTTACTGTCGCTATTTTCTATCCTACTAAAAGACATTACACTGCTTATTGTACCTGTCGAATAAGTGTCACCATAATTATAATATGTCATCATATTGACTTTCTTTATAGGCTCAAGACTATCATACGAGTATAAGTATATGTATGGCATTTTATTGCCGTTTTCAATTGATGTCCCACAAATCAAGAAATCTTTTACCCCATCTCCATTTTGGTCATCTACAAAATATGTATTAAAACTTAATACATAAATTGCAAGTTGTTTATTGTTATTAAAGTATACTGGATTTTCAATTGTTCCACCCTTTGTAAATTTATCCTCGACATCTCTATTGAAATTACCCCATTCACCACTATGTACACTAGTAAATGAAGTAATCTTGCTTAAATCCTTACTACTAAATATGTCATATCCCTCGCCAATAGCATACCCAGTCATTAATTCACTAATTCCATCCCCATCCAAATCGACTCCTAATGGGATAATATAACTTCCCCATATTATCTCATCATTATAGTGGATATCAAATAAATGAGTAAAATCTACCCCAGAATGAACTGAGTAAAACTGAATACCATTATCATCATAATTGCTAACAGCGACATCTTGAACGCCATCAAAGTTATAGTCACCAATATTTGAGTGCTTAATAAACATTTTATCATTTTTATGATTAATGTATTTTGCCCCATCACCGCTAGGAGTATAGTTTATAGAACATGAAGTTGTTGTACATGAAATATTTGAAATCATTACTCTATACATACCATTGATTACTTCAATTCTATCCACGACTCCATCATTATTCACATCATTATATCCTTCTATTTGACCAAAGTAATGTAGGAATTTTTTTGATTTTCCATCCAAAATTATCACGTTGTTAAGTATAATTTCATCATATCCATCATTATTATAGTCTCCACCTACTTCTAAATTATAATAACCTGATTTGAAAAAAGAGGGCAAATTACTACTATCAATATATTTATTTATATACGCTTCATTAATTGATAACTCATTAATTATTTTTCCATCTTTCGAGCTAACTTCAAATACAACTAAACTTGACAAATAGTTATTGTACCTTCTTGCGATTCCGATAAAATCTTGTAAACCATCGCCATCATGATCCGAATACTCCCAAAACCCATATATATTGGAAAAATCATATTCTTGAGCATCAAATGTCCACTTCTTATCAATTCCATTAATTGGATAATAAGAAAATGATTGAAACTGGACATTATCGCCAACTCCCAAGAGATAGTATTCATCAGAATTTACTTTATAGACACCTATAGATAAGCCGGCATTTACTGATGTGGTAACCTGTGTCAGCTCTTTGTCTACATAGTATGAATCCTTACCAATGTCTTGTAAAATATAACGATCCTGGTATGGAATTAAATGCAAACGTGATGATACAGCGGTAGAGAATTGAACAGTTTTAGTACTAACAAGTTCTAAATTACTTGCTGAAAAAAACTTTAATTCTAAACTGTTATTACCCCTACTATCGATAACTCCTATTACTTCATTTCCACTCTCATTTATGCTAATAAACGGCTTAGTAAATGTAATATCCTTTTTTTGTACATTTACGTTTGATACTATTTCTTTTTTACTCGCATTATATAATTGAAGTATTGATTGCTTCAAATCACTTCTTAGGCTTTTACCAGAAGTTCCATTATATTTATTTCCAAAATTACTAATAACAAGTACATTATCTCCTGCCTCTAGTAGTGTGTAGTTGAAAAAATCTTGATGTTCCTTACTAAGAGGATAAATGCCAATTTTTCCATTAGTATCCTTAACAGTATTATTTATCATAAACTGTTTCATTGTTTCCTCATCTATATCAGCAATTACCTGTATATCATAAGTTTGTCCTGTTTGCATATCTAAAATATGTAGTTTACCATCTTGCGTTGTCACATAAACTTTTTCATGAGCTACTAACATATCATAAACATTGATATCAAGTTTATAAGCCACTCTTTCATGTGTAAATGATAGTTTATCAGTAAGTTGCCTCTTCCATTTAACTTTAGCTGTCTCACTACTTAAAGCCACAACCATCCCATCCTGAGAGCCAATTATAAAGTTATTATCATCTAGATTCTTCACAGTCCAAATGTTATTATCTGCAAAATAGCTGCCAACTAATTCTTGATTAACAACATCAAAAAGATAGACACTATAATCTGAGATAATCGCTACATTGTTATTATGTAATGCAATAACTTGTGTGAGCTCATAAGCATGCACAGTAACCCCAAGGCTCTCATGATCCATAGTAGTAGCTAACCTATAATTATATATTAATTGACCAGTAGCACCTGAGTAAACATACATATTAGGAAATTCATTAGTGCTTGCCATAGCAAGTACAATATCCTTTATCCCATCATCATCTATGTCTTCAATTACTGTATAATCTGCAATCGTGAAATTCGACTCAATAACACCATAAATAGTGTTTGTGATAGTCAATTTACTTTCATTACATATTATAATATTTTCATCATGGCCATTAAGTGATTCTATAACTACCTCTTTAGATGACGCTCCATCAATATAACTACTTATCGTGTCCTTTTGAATAGCATTTGAACTTACATCAGCACTTACAATATTAATTGACTGAAATGCCACCACAATTAAAATGAGTATACAAAAAACTTTTTTCATTTTCCTCACCCCAAACTTTTTATTTCCTTATTATTTATTTAATAAAAATCTTTTTCTTATTTTTGTCAAATTAGTAAGAGTTATCACAACTCCACCCATAACAATTGATACCACAATATGGATTAGCAACGATAATATTGGTTTCTTTACATTGACCGATAGTGTTCTAGAGTATAGTAATCCTGTTTCACTATAGCCAATAATTGTAATTTCTTGTTGTCCAACAGGGAGTAATACTGATATGCTTCCAGTTGTACTACTTGCAATAGGTTCCCCTTTATAAAGTACTTTTAACACTGATATATCAGTAGCTGCTAAATCAATATCAATATCAAATCCAGATTTTACAGTTTGACCACTTTCTATATTATTAATCTTTAATGGTTGTACATCATTAATAAACTTTAACTGCTGCCCTAAATTATAATCAGTTAAGCCAATTTTAACATCTGCTTGCCCAAGCAATATAGAATTATTTAATTCTATATAGCCCAAAGCGTTATGTGCAAATGCGAATTGAAACTCTTTTTTCTCTAAATTAAAGACTGTATCTATCCCATATGGGGATATGAAAATAAATGTATTATCATCAGCTCTATAAACTGCTGATATTTCATCTACAATATATTTTTCTGTCTCCACTGAAATTGCTGCAGGAATATCATTTTTAATTATCGCTAATGGTTCTTGATTATCTAGTGAATATAAGTATACGCATGGATAATTTTTACCATTTTCACGATAAATGCCATAAACTAATAATTCTTTTTCTCCATCACCATTTTGATCATCTACTATAAAATGATTTGGATAGCCAAATACTCTACCAACATTAACTGGAAATGAATTATATTCTTTAGATATAGATTCATCAATTTCACGATCAAATGAAGTCCAATCGCCATTATATTTGGTTACAAATGAGTTTATTAAACTATGATCTTTGCTGCTAAAGATATCAAGACCGCTCTTAGATGGAGAAGCTGAAATATATTCGCTAATTCCATCACCATCAAGATCAATCCCCAGATCGTAAATAGTGCTTCCCCATGGTTTAGATTCATCCATAAAGATATCCATAATATGAGAATAATCCTTCCCCGAGTAAATTCCAAAATACTGATTTCCATTCTCATCAACTTCTGCTACTCCATAATCCTTGATGCCATCAAGATTATAATCGCCTACTTGAAGATCCCTATAAAATGGAAAATCATCTTCATAACGATTTATCTTTGATCCACCAGGCACCATTTCATAGTTAACAGTACAATTAGTGGTAGTACAATTAACATTAGGAGCAAATACATATGTTATCCCATCAATTATTTTTGCTATTTCAGCAATACCATCACCATCATTATCATAGTAATAATAGGCAGGTGTTTCCAAAATATGAATTGGTTTTTTAGATTTACCATCGATTATTGCAATATCATCGAGAAGTATTTCTGCATAGCCATCATTGTTAAAATCATCCATAATATCAATGCGCATATACACTAATAAACTAATTTCCTCATTCATTCCTAATAAATTAATAGTATTATAATGAATTTTCACCAAATCGTTGAATGTTAGTTTATACATACTGTTAATTTTGCCATCTTTTGAACCAATTTCAAAGATTACTGGTCTTTTACTTATTAAACTACTGTTACTATCTACCAATCCTACACATATAAAATCATCAAATCCATCGCCATCATTATCTTGATAACTTTGAACATCAATAATTGAACCAATTCCTTCGCCTACAAAGTCGAAATCCCAAAGATAATTATTTGTGTCGTTTTGAAAATATCGCAGTACTGATATTGGATTTTTATTGTTGTTATCTTGCCTAACTAATAGGTAATTATTTCTATCGTACACTAATGGTATATAATAACTAGTGTTGTCTATTACTCGTTGATTATCAAAATTGCTACTTATCTCTACTGTCTGATCATACAACCATTGATACAAGTATTTGTCATTAAATCTAACTAAAAGCATTTTATCGCTTGTTTTCAAATTTGTCTGAATTTCTTCGACAACTGACAATGATGTAGAAAGTTTAAGAACTTTGCACAGTGATTTTGATCCTCTACTTAACAGTAATATTTCTTTACTTCCATTTTCTCCTGTTGATATTAAAGGAGCAGTATGTGTTAATCCAAGACTGCTATTCTCATATTTAGCCTCAATTGCATTTGCTTTCAGATTGTAAATTTGAATAGTGGGTATCATTAAACTTGCATTAAGAGATTTACTTCCGCTCTTAAGATTTGAATTTCCAAAATTACTAGCAATAATTATTCTTTCATCATCCAAAGATTGTAACTTATAAGCCATAAAATTAGGATGTGTCTTTCCAATTTCAGATATATTAAATACTTTGTTATCATCTAAAGTTCCATTATCAATATATAGATTCTGCATAGCTTCTTCGCTAATATCTATGATTATCTGAGTATGTAATAGTTTACCATTATCACCATCTAGTATATACAGCCTACCATCTTGTGCAGTTGCATAAACTTTATTATCTACAACTAATAAATCGTAGATACTTTGATTCATTTTAAAGTTCTGACGTTGATGCGAAAACTCCAAAGTTTTGGTAAGTTTATTTTGCCACTGTTGCTCAGCATCATCGCTATTAAGTGCAACAACCTTTCCATTTTGGCATCCTATAATAAAACTGCTTTCATCAACATTTTTAATTGACCAAATATTTGAACCTGCATTATATTTTCCAGTTATATTTCCTGATAAACTGTCAATTAAAAATACAGAGTAATCACTTATTATTGCGAGGTTGTTGTTATCTAATAAAGCGATTTTATACAAATCTAAAGAATATTCTTGTAAGGCTTGTGTAGGATGATCAATTGTTGTACTTAACGCAATTGACCATATTTTCGAACCGGTTTTACCAGAGTATACAAACACGTTATGCATAATATCCGAATTAGCTAGAATTATAGCAATATCTTTTACCCCATCACCGTCGACATCATCAATGACTACATAATCACTAATTTTATATGAAAATTTAATGAAAGAATACGCTGTATTCGTGACAGTGAGCATATTTTCTCCCATAAAAATTAGATTATCACTAACGCCATCCAATGTTTCTACACCAACTTCTTTTGAAGAAACTGTGCTAATATTATCTGAAAAAACTGACGTTTTAGAAAATTTGCTACTTGCTGAAAACACTTGGGCAATTGAGTTAAACCCAACGATGAACAGCATAAACGTTATAAAAACTCGTTTCATATGCATCACCTCATCACTATGTTAACAAAAATTATTATTTTTAGTATACCATGCAGAAGCAAAAAAAGAAACACTAAATAAGGTGTTTCTAATCATCGACAGATAAAACAGCCATGAATGCTTCTTGTGGTATTTCTACGCTTCCTACCGCTTTCATTCTCTTTTTACCTTCTTTTTGTTTCTCTAATAATTTCTTTTTACGAGTAATATCTCCGCCATAGCATTTAGCTAATACATTCTTACGTAATGCTTTAATTGTTTCTCTCGAAATTATTTTACCTTGAATTGCAGCTTGAATTGGCACTTCAAACTGTTGTTTAGGAATTATTTCCTTAAGTTTTTCACAAATTATTTTTCCACGACCATAAGCAAAATCCTTATGAACTATACTTGATAATGCATCAACTACTTCACCATTTAATAAGATATCCATTTTTACAAGTTTACTTGTACAATACCCATCTAACTCATAGTCAAATGATGCATATCCTTTAGAACATGATTTTAGTTTGTCGAAGAAATCATATACTACCTCAGCTAATGGAATGGCATATTTAATCGTCATTCTTGTTTCATCATTATATTGCATATCAATATATTCACCACGCTTTTGTTGACATAATTCCATAATAGGACCAACATAATCGCTAGGAGTCATAATAGTAGCTTTAACATATGGCTCTTCAATAGAGCTTAATTTTTGTGGATCAGGAAGTTTAGATGGATTATCAATATCCAAATCCGTTCCATCTGTAAGGTGTGCATGATATACAACTGATGGTGCAGTAGCAATCAATTCTAGTCCAAACTCTCTTTCTAATCTCTCCTCAATAACATCCATATGAAGTAACCCTAAAAAACCACACCTAAATCCAAATCCTAATGCTTGCGAAGTTTCAGGCTCGAATAATAAAGCCGAATCTGAAAGCTGCATTTTCTCTAAAGCTTCTCTTAAATCATTATAGCGAGCATTATCAATCGGATATAAACCACAATACACCATTGGATTTAACTTTCGATACCCAGGTAATGGTGTCATAGCCTCATTTTCTAGTGTCGTAATTGTATCTCCAACATTAACGTCATGAATCGATTTTATCGAAGCGGATAACCATCCAACTTCACCAACTAATAATTCATCCCGTTTTTCTTCTTTAGGTGTTCTTACACCAACCTCTAAAACTTCATATGTAGCCCCATTGGCCATAAACTTTATATGGTCACCGACAGTAATTTTCCCATCTTTTACGCGTACAAAGGCGATAACACCACGATATGCGTCATATAGAGAGTCAAAGATTAATGCTTGTGTGGGGTTATTAATGCTACCCTTCGGTGCAGGAACATCCCTAACAACTGCTTCAAGTACATCACGAACATTTAAGCCAGTTTTGGCAGATATCAATGGCGCATGATCAGCAGGCAAACCAACTAGGTTTTCTATTTCATTAATTACTCGTTCTGGATCAGCACTTGGCAAATCAATTTTATTTATAACAGGAATGATTTCTAAATCATTATCTATCGCCAAATATACATTGGCTAACGTTTGAGCTTCAACACCTTGCGCCGCATCAACTACTAATACGGCTCCTTCACACGCCGCTAAAGAACGTGATACTTCATACGTGAAATCGACATGACCCGGTGTATCAATTAGATGTAATAAATAAGTATTCCCATCTAGTGCCTCATATGTTAATTGCACAGAGTTTAATTTAATTGTAATTCCTCGTTCTCTTTCAAGATCCATGCTATCAAGTAACTGAGACTTCATTTCACGATCTTCCACAGCATGTGTTAATTGCAAAATACGGTCAGCTAACGTTGATTTTCCATGGTCTATATGAGCAATTATTGAGAAATTTCTAATTTTTGATTGATCAATACTCATATTTACACCTTCTTTCAAAACGCTTTATTATTATATCAAAATATGTTTTTAATAACAATAATACTAGTAAAAAAACCGGATAACCGGTTATAGAGTCATTGCAAGAATGTCCAAAGTATAAAACATTTTTCTGTTTTTTCATTTAAGCTCATACTTATAATACTATTTCTTTTCTTTTAATAAATCTCTGATTTCAATTAGCAAGTCTTCAGTTGAAGGTTTAGCTTCAACTGCCTTTTCTTCTTCAACTACTTTTTCTCTCTTAAGTTTACCAAGCAAGGTAATCATGCAGAAGATTGAAAATGCAATAATTATAAAATCAACCACCGCTTGTAAGAATAGTCCATACTCTAATCTAAGAGCAGTTGTAACAACAACACCATTTTCAATTACCTCTTCACGAAGAATAACTGATAACTCGGCAAAGTTAACACCACCAAGAATTAATCCAAATATGGGCATAATTACATTATTAACTAGAGCAGTAGTAATCTTACCAAAAGCTCCCCCAATAATTACCCCAACAGCGAGATCAATTACATTTCCTCGCATCGCAAAATCTTTAAAACCAGTTAAGAAATTTGTCATCTTATTTTTCATAATGATACCTCACTACATTGCTAATTGAACTTCTAATACACCTGGTACTTCTTCTATTAGAATTTGTTCAATTCCATCTTTTAACGTTTCATCAATCATAGCGCATCCAATGCATGCACCTAGCATTCTTACATATACGATTCCATCTTTAAAATCAACATATTCTACATCGCCTCCATCACGTTGTAAATATGGTCTAACTTTTTCAATCACTTCTACTACTTGTTCTTCAATTGTTTTCATACTTTACCTCCTAGAATGAATTTATTACTAAAGCGACAATAATTCCCAATATCACTCCAGCTACTACCTCTACTTCAGTATGCCCTAAAATATCTTTCATTTTCTCCTGATAAGCAGGGTTATCTAAACGAAGTGGAATTAATTCCGCTAGGTCTTCAATCAATTTTTTAGTTACTTGAATATTTTTACCGGCATAATACCTAACATTCATCGCATCATAAGCAATTATCATTGCAAATATCAATGTAATGGCAAATAGTGTAGATGAAAATCTTTCTTTAATCCCGACTGATAACACCAATGATGATACAACTGCAGTATGAGAACTAGGCAGCCCACCACTAGATGTTATTTGCTTCAAATCCCATTTTCCGCTCTTTAAATAATATGTTAATGGTTTTACACCTTGTGCAATTACCATAGCAATTAATGCTGAATAAAAAGGATACATTTCCTTTATCATTTTCTCACCCAATTTCTAAGTTATTATAGCACAATACTCTATATTTGTAATCATTTTTGTGATATAATCTTGTGTTGTGAGGTGATAGTTATCGAGACAAATTTTAAGATTGGTGATGTTGTGGATGGTGAAGTAACAGGCATTCAAGCATATGGTGCATTTGTTAATATTGGCAACCAGATCAATGGTTTAATCCATATCTCTGAGATTTCAAGTGGATTTGTTAAAAATATTGAAAATTTTGTTCATGTTGGTCAAAAAGTTCAAGTTAAAATTATTGATATCGATGCACAAACTAACCAGGCCAAATTAAGTCTAAAGGCCCTTACTAATAACTATAAACGAAAAGAAAAAAGATATTCTATTAAAAAAGTAAGACAAAAAGCAGTGGAAACTCCATTAGGATTCTCTACTCTAGAAAAACAACTACCAATATGGATTGGTAATGAAATGATAAGGAGAAAATAAATGATTCAGTTAGATCTAACAAAAAGTAGTATTGAAAAAAATGTTGTCGCTTATAATGGAAAAGTAAAATAAATTCATGATATGATTCATAATAAAACTGGTAAAGGAAATGATTTCTTAGGTTGGTTAAATTGGCCAGTTGATTATGATAAAAATGAAGTAAATGAAATTATTAAGACAGCTAATAAAATCAAAGATGAAATTGACGTATTATTAGTCTGCGGTATTGGCGGTTCATATTTAGGAGCCAGAGCTGCGATTGAAGCTATTAATGGTTTATACCCAACTTCAAAAGTTAAAGTTATCTATATAGGTAATACTTTCTCAGCTTCTTACTTAGCACAAGTTAAAGAAGTTATAAAAGATAAAGAATTTGCTATAAATGTAATTTCGAAATCTGGTACGACAACTGAAACATCGATAGCTTTCAGAATCTTTAAAGCAATTGCTGAAGAAAGATATGGTAAAGAAAAAGCAAGAGAAAGAATTATTGCTACAACTGATAAAGCTCGCGGAGCATTAAAAACTTTAGCCACTAATGAAGGATATACTACATTTACTATTCCTGATGATATTGGTGGTAGATTCTCTGTACTTACAGCTGTTGGTCTATTCCCTATCGCTGTTACTGGTATCGATATTAACGCTATGTTACAAGGTGCTGCTGATGCTAGAATTAAATATGATGATAATAATCTAGATTCTAATGATTGTTATAAATATGCAGTAGCTAGACATGAATTGTTAAATAAAGGTTATGCCGCTGAGATGTTTGTTACTTATGAACTTCAATTAGCTATGACCGCAGAATGGTGGAAACAACTATTTGGTGAATCAGAAGGTAAAGAGGGTAAAGGATTACTTCCTACAAGTGCTACTTTCTCGACAGATCTACACTCATTAGGTCAATTTATTCAAGAGGGATCTAAGGTATTGTTTGAAACATTACTATTAATAAATAAACCACAATGCGATTTAGAAATACCAAGCGATATTGATGATTTGGATGGTTTAAACTATTTAGTTGGTAAAACTGTTGATTTCGTAAATAAAAAAGCCTGTGAAGGAACTATTGATGCGCATGTTAATACTGGAAATGTTCCTAATATTGTAATTACTTTAGATGAATTAACGGCTTATTCATTTGGGTATATGGTTTACTTCTTTGAAAAAGCATGTGCGATGTCTGTATACTTATTAGATGTAAATCCTTTTGATCAACCTGGTGTTGAAGTATATAAGAAAAATATGTTTAAACTATTAGGGAAGCCTGGTAGTAAGTAATTTTAATGATTTTGAGACTGTTTATTAATGAACAGTCTTTTTTAATAAATATATTATCAAAATTTAGTATATTATTTTATTTATGTATATGATATATTTAACTATATTAATAATTTAGGGGGGACTATATGAACTTAGAAGAACTGAAAATGGACTGCGCCAAGAAGCAAAAAAAAGGTTTACATATTATATTAGCATCAATAGTTATTTGGACATTAATAGTGATAACACATTTAATGGACATTCCAATGCAAAGTAAAAACTTCATTACTTTCTTTTGCACTGCACCGTTGCTACCTTTATCATATTTGATTTCATGATTCATTAAAGTTGATTTTCAGAATAAAGGTAACCCACTTTCTAAACTTGGTTTACTATTCTCTATGAATCAAATGTTATATATACTTATTGCAATGTGGGTTTATCCAACAGTACCAGATAAAATGTTAATGGTTATTGCAATGATTTTCGGAGCACACCTAATGCCATATAGTTGGTTATATGATTCAAATGCATATTTAGTACTATCTATAGTCATACCAATTCTATCACTAATTCTTGGATTGCTTTTTCCAACATATATCTTAGCCATAGTTATGGTATTTTGTGAAATTGCTTTTAGTGCTCTGCTTATACTCGAAAACAAAAAAATATTTGCTTAATCAAAATGAATTAAAGACTAAAAACATACAAAAGAGGGTGCATCGCTATGCATCCTCTTTCATTTTGTTTCTTACTTTTCTAAATTCTACTATACCTGCAATAACTAATACTATCAAAACAGTGACAAGGAATAATGCTATAATCCAGTTGCCCTCAAACATTGCTTGATAGCTTATTGTAATGATAAGTAATGCTATACCACCATAAATTACAAACAAAATAAGCAATAGTAAATATCTTAACCAAGAAGGTATTTTAGAGCTTTTGGACCCCTCAAGCACTAATTCAAGAATTAACTCGCTAATAATTTCTAGTATCATTTTTATATCCTAAAAGAAAAAAGGACAAAAGTCCTTTGCTCATAAGTTATTATAACTTGATAACGTTTTTAGCTTGTAATCCTCTGTCGCCTTCAACAACTTCGAATTCAACTGCTTGACCATCATCAATAGTTTTAAATCCTTCTTGCATAATTTGAGAATAATGGAAGAATACGTCTTTATCAGAACCATCCATAATAATGAACCCAAATCCTTTTTCTTTGTTAAACATCTTTACTTTTCCTGTTGCCATACTTAATACCTAAGCCTTTCATAAATTACGTTAAATACTCTTAACGGTAATATTGTACTCTCTTTTAACTATAATTGCAACAATTATCGAAATAAATATTTCAAAACAAGAAAAAGAGCTAAACGCTCATTATATCTTGCTCTTTATCTTTAACCACATTATCAACTTTTTTGATAAATTCATCAGTACTCTTTTGAATTTGATCTTGTGCTCTTTTTACAGCATCCTCTGAATCTTCAGCTTTCTTAACTGCATCATTACCATCTCTTCTAATATTACGAATCGCAACTTTTGCATCTTCACCCATTTTAGAAGCAACTTTTACGTATTGTTTTCTAGTATCTTCAGTTAATGCAGGTACAGTAATACGAACTACTGAACCATCATTTTGTGGATTCATCCCAAGATCAGCATCATTAATAGCCTTTTCAATCCCTTTGATTGAACTAGGATCATATGGCTTAATTACTAATGTTCTACCTTCTGAAACACTTACAGTAGCAACTTGATTAATTGGAGTTGGACTACCATAGTAATCAACCATTACTCTATCAAGCATTGCTGGATTAGCACGTCCTGTTCTTACAGTAGCTAATTCTCTTTGCAATGATTCAATAGCTTTTGTCATTTTATCTTGAACTTGTTTAATTATTTCTTGTGACATTGTTATTCTCCTTTACTTATTGTCGTACCAATTTTTAAGCCTTGGCTCGCTTTAGCGATGTTTCCATCTTCATTCATATTAAATACACATAAATCAATATCATTATCCATACATAACGTAGTAGCTGTTTGATCCATGATAGCTAATTGTTGACTAATTACTTCCATATAAGTCAATGAATCATATTTTGTAGCAGTTGCATCTTTTTTAGGATCAGCAGAGTAAACTCCATCTACTCCATTTTTAGCCATCAAGATTACATCAGCTCCAATTTCAGCAGCTCTAAGAGCAGCAGTTGTATCAGTTGTAAAGAATGGGCTTCCAATTCCTGCTCCAAATATAACAACCCTTCCTTTTTCTAAATGACGTTCAGCTCGCCTTCTAATATATGGCTCAGCTACTTGTTGCATTTCAATAGCAGATAATACTCTAGTTTCAACCTTAAGAGTCTCTAAAGCATTTTGAAGCGCTAAAGCATTCATAACCGTTGCTAACATCCCCATATAATCTGCAGTAGCACGTTCCATACCCATATCACTAGCTACCTTACCACGCCAAATATTTCCCCCACCAACTACGATGGCAACTTCTATTCCTAAATCTTTAACATCTTTAATTTGTCTAGCAATATCGGCTACTGTAGCAGCATTAATCGATGTCTTAGTGCCACCAGCTAACGCTTCACCACTAAGTTTTAGTAATACTCTCTTATACTTCATGTGTATTTCCTCCTCCATTTATAAGAAAAGGACAACGTTAAAAATTGTCCTATTTATTTTATCCGCGAATTTGACTCATAACTTCTTCAGCGAAATTATCAGCTTTCTTTTCCATACCTTCTCCAACTTGGAATCTAGCAAAACCTAAACATTTTGCACTTCCTAAATGAGCAGCTACAGTAACATCTGGATTCTTAACGAATGGTTGTTCTAATAAACACATTTCCTTTAAATTCTTGTTGATTCTTCCTTCAACGATTTTTTCAATAATATTAGCTGGTTTTGGTTTTTCAGCAGTAGCATTTTCTTCTAAAGCTCTTTCCATTTCTTCTTTACTAAATGTTTCAATAAAGTCAGCTGAGATATCTTCTCTAGATACATATTTTGGTTCAGAAGCTGCAATATGCATTGCTACATCTTTAGCCAATTCAGCATCAGCACCATCAAATACAGCTAATGAAGCGATTTTTCCACCCATATGTGAGTAAGAACCAAAGCTTTGCGCATCAGTTTTTTCAAATAATGCTACTCTTCTTAATGAAATCTTTTCACCAATTTTAGCAGTTAAATCACCAATTACTTCATTTAATGTTTTTCCATTAGAAACAACATTTAATGTCTCTTCAGCAGTAGTTGTTTTATTTTCAACAGCAATTTTAGCAGCTAATGCAACTAAATCAATGAAATCTTGATTCTTTGCTACGAAGTCAGTTTCACTATTTACTTCTACTACAGCACCAACATTACCATTAGTATAAATTGCAGTTAATCCTTCAACAGCAACACGTGTAGACTTATGTTCGGCTTTAATAGCCCCTTTTTCTTTGATTGCTTCTACAGCAGCATCGAAATCTCCGTTAGCTGCTTCTAATGCTTTCTTACAATCCATCATTCCAGCACCAGTTTTTTCACGTAATTCTTTTACCATTTGAGCAGTAATTGCCATAATTAATTTCTCCTTTTTTCTTTAAAAATAGGATAGACTACGTCTACCCTGTTTGGTTATTCAGCAGTAGTTTCTTTTGTTTCTACTTTTGCTTCAACATTAGCTTCTGATTTAGTTTCAGATCTATTGTTGTTATATTCTGGTCTAGGCGCTCTAGGAGTACGAGGTTGGTATGGTCTTCTTTCTCCATCGTTATTACGTCTATCATTATATTCTCTTCTTTGTTGTTTTCTTCTTTCCATACTGTTATCAACAGATACAATAGCATCATTCATAGATACTTCTTCATCAGTTTCATCTTTAACATATGCTACTTCTAATACTCCACCTTTTGATTCAATAATTGCATCAGCCATAGCTGCAACAATTAATTTAACAGCTCTAATTGCATCATCATTAGCGGGAATAACATGATCAAGCATATCAGGATCTGAATTTGTATCACAGATTCCAAATACAGGAATGTTTAATTTACGAGCTTCAGCAACTGCGTTATGTTCAACTTTAGGATCGATAACGAAGATAGCATCTGGAATTCTTCTCATTTCTTTAATCCCACCTAAGTATTTTTCTAACTTAGCAGCTTCTTTTCTTAATAAGATTACTTCTTTCTTAGGTAACACTTCGAAAGTTCCATCTGATTCCATTTTTTCTAAATCTTTTAAACGTTTAATACGTTTTTGAATTGTTTTGAAGTTTGTTAATGTTCCACCTAACCATCTATTGTTTACATAGAATGATCCAGAACGAATAGCTTCATCTTTAACAGCTTCTTGAGCTTGTTTTTTAGTTCCTACAAAAAGAACTTTTCCACCTTTATCTGCTACAGCTTTCATTGCTTTATAAGCATCATCAATTTTCTTAGATGATTTTTGTAAGTCAATGATATAGATACCATTTCTTGCTGTGAAGATGTAAGGTGCCATTTTTGGATTCCAACGTTTTGTTTGATGTCCAAAATGAACTCCAACTTCTAATAATTTTTTCATTGAAATTACTGACATTGTAACTTCCTCCTTTTGTTTTTTTCCTCCACCACTTCTAACTAGGCCACCTATAAAGTTTATCATATAGGCACAGGGCTTTCGAATCCATGATGTGTGTATTACTTCAATACCTTTGATATGATACCATAATATCGACTTCAAATCAACACTTTTCTGCTTTATTAGCATATTTTTAATTCAAATTAATAAGAACAAAGACATAAAAAACCTCAGTAAATGAGGTTAGTAACATATTTCTACAGAATCTCTTTTAACTCTTTTTCATCATTAGTAAAGGAGTAGGCATTTTCAAAAGTGATTTTTCTAGTCCTAACTAAATTAACTAAAGAAGCATTAAGTGTAGTCATACCTAATTCTCTACCAGTTTGCATAGAACTTTTTATTAAGTGAAGTTTATTCTCACGAATAATATTACTAATTGCATCAGTCATAATCATTATTTCTAAAGCAGCTACTCTACCTTCACCATCAGAAGTTGGAATAAGTTGTTGAGTAATGACTGCATTAAGCACTGATGCTAGCTGCGTTCTTATCTGTTCTTGACTATGAGGTGGGAATACATTAATAATACGATCAATTGTCTTAGCTGTTCCAACAGTATGAAGAGTTGAAAAAACTAGATGTCCAGTCTCAGCAAGTGTTAATACTGCATTGATAGTTTCGTAATCACGCATTTCTCCTACCAATACAATATCAGGATCTTCACGTAACGCAGATTTTAACGCCATATTTAAATCAGGAACATCAATCCCAATCTCGCGTTGATGCACTAAGGCTTGTTTCTTTTGATAAACATATTCAACTGGATCTTCAATTGTTAGAATATGGCAACGCTTATTAGCATTGATATAATCAATCATTGCTGCTAATGTGGTAGACTTTCCAGATCCAGTCGGACCAGTTACTAATACTAATCCCCTTGGAGCATCACAAAGTTTAGTTAATCTAGCTGGTAAGCCAAGTTCTTCAAGTGTCTTAATGTCATCATTGATGACTCTTAAGGCAGCCGTTAATTTACCCATTTGACGATAAACATTAACGCGATAGCGATTTGCATTCACTCGATAAGCAAAATCCACATCTTTACCATCATTTATTAGATTTACATTATCACTTGCAATTTCTAAAATCATTTCTAATAGTTCGCTATCTTTGAACTCTTTAGGGTATTTTCCTAATGTACCATTCTTTCTAAATGTAATTCCTTCACCAACGCTTATGTGAACATCTGAACAACCAAGTTCGCGGGCATGGTCTAAAATACGATTAATATTCTCGTTCATAAGTTTCTCCTATTCGACGAAGCAAGTAATCTTATTAAGTTCATCAATTGTTGTAATCCCATTCTTCACTAATTCAATAGCCCCATCTTTTAGTGTGACTAGTCCTTGATTTTCTTTTAAGTACTTAGTAATTTCATCAGCATCTTTGCGCATTGTGATCATTTTTCTAACATTAGAATCAATGACTATTATCTCATGAACTGCAATACGCCCACTATAACCTGTCTCATTGCAGTGAGGACATCCAGCGCCAACATAAACTCTATCGACTCTACTTTCTAAAGCTAATCTCTCATTAACAGTAGCTTCAACTTCAATCTTACAATGGGGACAGATTTTTCTTACTAGACGTTGCGCAACAACGCCAACTAATGAATTAGCGACCATATATGGTTCAATACCCATGTCTTCAAGTCTAACGATAGCTCCTACAGCATCATTTGTATGAAGTGTTGATAAGACTAGATGACCAGTAATCGATGCCGTAACAGATGTTTGCGCAGTTTCTTTATCTCTAGTTTCGCCAACCATTATAACATCTGGATCTTGTCGCAATAAAGCGCGAAGACCAGTATCAAAAGTTAAGCCAGCAACATTATTAACTTGCATTTGGTTAATTTTCTCAAGATTTCTTTCCACTGGGTCTTCAATAGTAGAAATATTAACTGAATTCTTTGCTAGTGCTTCCAACATCATGTATAGTGTAGTAGTTTTACCACTACCAGTTGGACCAGTAACATATATAATTCCATGAGGCATATTTAAGATGCTACTCATTTTATCATAATTATCTTTGTTCATCCCAAAACTTTCTTCATTATTTATTTGGGCATTTGTATTTAGATATCTTAAAACTATTTTTTCACCATGAATAGTTGGAATAATTGAAACACGCAAGTTCATCTCATTACCATCAATCGTACAAATAAAGTGGCCATCTTGTGGGACTCTTTTTTCAGCTATATCTAAATTAGACATAATTTTTATACGAACTACTAGTGATGCTAGAATTCCTTTGTTCAATTCAACGTAGTTTTGAATTACCCCATCAATTCTCATTCTAACTATTACTTTTTCTTCAAATGGTTCAATATGAATATCACTCGCATTTTTATCAAAACCACGACTAAGCAAAGAATTAAGTAGTTTTACTACTGGCGTATCATCTTTCTCCGCATCAAACGTTTCTACCTTTGAAACTATTTCAGGGGTAATTACATTGGCTCTCTTCGCCATATTTAAAGCGTCAACTTCTTTATAATAATGAGCAATAGCTACTTCAATTTCTTGTTTTTTTGCAATACAAACTTTTAAGTGCTTTCCAGTTACTAAACGAACATCTTCAATTCCATAGAAATTTAAGGGATCAGAAGTAACAACCAAAAGGTGATGATCTTCCTCACGTATTGCCAATATACTATATTTTTGAGAAATAGCTTTTGGTATTAACATCACTGATTTTATATCAAATGTTTGACGACCAATATTTATAATCGGGCACCCAAGCTTAGCAGATAAAGCTTCTAGCATCTCACTTTCTGTGATAAATCCTAAATCAATTAGATGCTCCCCTAACCTTTTAGAGCGATCATTTTTTTGAGCTTCTAAAGCGATTTGTAGTTGCTCTTCATTGATCTTACCAGATTCCTTTAAAACTTCTCCAATTGGTATGTTTTTCATACATCTACCTCCTATTTCTATGGTGTATACTTTTGCCACTTGTCTGTAGTTTGTCCAGTAACCACAACATTTACTTGTGTGATCATCTCTTGCGTTGAAATTACATATGTTGGCACATTATTAACTCTAGCATTTACCACATCACCAACTGTATAATAGCTATTACTATCATAAGTTACCGATAATGTCTTCCATCCATTCACTCCATTAACTCTTAGACCAGGTACTCCATCAATATCTCTACGACAATGTTGATAATAGCTAACTACCTCTACTCCAGCACTGACTATTGTTTTCTTAACAAATTCTGGTGAACTCGATAATGAATAATCAACGTTTTGGTCATATTCTGGAATCTGCTTCACATTAATAGTGTCTAATATATTTCTCACTGTTGGAACTGTGAGAGTAACAGTATTCTCATACACTGTGTTTTCAACGACTCCATAATTGACTTCAGTCCATGGATAATATGGTGGTGAACCCATATAATTAATACTATAATTACCCGTATAACTATTTGTAGTTGCCTGATAATACTTGCCATTATATATTATAATGTCACCTTTTTGGTAAGCACTATATGGAGAATAATCATCTTGGATTATTTTCCAACATCTAGCTGTAGATGAGAATGACGCTACACCATTACAGCTACCTGTATTAGACTCAATTAATCTCATGTACCATTTCCCCTCATAGAAGACAAATGATCCAGGTTTATATAATATAGATGTATCGTATACGCCCAAATTATTATAGTTATCCAGGAAAGATATTTGACTAGATACTAATCCTCTAGCTTCTTTTACTTCATCATCAATTATTACTCTCTCAAAATCCTTTATATAATATATTTTTACAGTATTATCAATAGTGACAGAGGTACCAATATTTCCAAAAGGATTGAACGAACTATCTATTTCGGCCTTTAACTTCAAATTTAATAGTTCTAATGTACTCTTTGTAGAGTATAAATTTGATTGATCCTCAGCGTTAAGACTTAGATTTAAATCAAGTCGATAACTATCATAACCTCTGATACTTAAAACTATTTTTCTATCTCCATATGTCCCTTCACTTAAGGCAGCAACATCATTCTTAATTAATCTTCCATCATTAATAGTGATATAATTCCAATCCCTTGTATCCGGTTTGGAAGTTCCAACTACTATTTCTGAAGAATACAATAATTCTCGTCTTACATAGTTTACAATTTGATCTGCCATAAGTTTGTCATGGCTATCTGAGGTCTCACTAAAAAAATAGTTCGTAGAAGTTAAAATAATCGTGATTGTTATCCCGCCAATTATAGCAGAAATAATCAGCGCTGCAATAACTTCCAAAAGAGTCATGCCCGCATTATTTAATCTGTTTCTCATACGTTTCCCTCTCTTCATTGTAAATTAGTAGTTCTTTCTAACTATTGGTAATCATCAGCACTTCCCCATACAATATTCTTCCATTTGACATTAATAGTATTCCAATCTGGAACTATCTTTGTAGTCATTTCTTCAAGAGCGCTAAAATATGTGTATGAATATGTGTTATTTACGTTGTATTTAACTGTATCTCCTATCTCATAATAACTCTCAGGATCATACCCGATTTCTAAAGTTTTCCATCCATTCACACCATTAACTCGCATTCCTGGATTACCAGCTAGATCAAGTCTAACATGTTGATAATATTTAACCATCGATTTACCGCTCACAATAGTAGTAATTTTAACAAACCTAGGTGAGGAAGATAAACTATAATCAAGAGCTGAATTATACTCTGGAACATCATCTAAGTTAATTTTATCAAGCGTATTTCTCGCCGTATCAATTGTTAAATTTAAAACGTTCGTATAAGTAGTATTCAATGCTGTCGCATAATCAACCTCTATCCAATGGCCAGACCATCTATCAGTTGGATTGCTCAGCCAAGATGTCGTATAGGCTCCATCTATAATGTTATATGAGTTTATTTGACATTGATAATATTTGCCTTCATAAATAATCACATCACCGATTTGATATCCATTGCCAGCACTATACTCATCAGTTAGCTTTTTCCAGTGCAAAGAATTAAGCTCCCTAGCGCTATTTCCAATTTTAAAATCTGTCAACTTCATATACCAATATCCTTCATAGAAAACCATTGATCCAGGATGGTAATAATAATGCGAATCCGATGTGTAAACTCCCATATTATTATAGTTGTTAATAAATGCTAGCTGACTACCTAATAACCCTTTTGCTTCAGTCTCTACTACATCACCACTAGGTATATATTTTATATAATCATTAATATAATAAATCTTATCTGTATTAGATATAGTAACTAGCTCAACTAGATCTCTAAATGGATTGAAACTACTATCCTGACTTACTATCAGTTTCAAATTTAATAACTCTAAAGTGGTCATTGTGCTATAAACACTTTTACTTTCATCAAGTAAATCAAAACTTAAATCAAAATGATATCCATTATAACCGAAGGCACTTAAACACAATTCATGTCCACTATATAAGTTATCATTGAACACATTTCTTTCATCTTTATATACTTTGCCATTTTCAATAGAAATACTACTCCAATTTCTCGAATCAGGTTTAGTACTTGAAATTTGAATTTCTGAAGCATATAGTAACTCATTACGAATGTAACTAACTATTTGATCCGTAACCAGCTTATTTTGACTATCTGAGGTCTCTTGCAAGAAGTAACTCGTGGAAGACAAAACAAGAGTAATCGTTATTCCGCCAATCACCATCGAGATTAGAAGCGCGGCTATGACTTCAATTAAAGTCATTCCAGTGTTATTTTTCTTCAACTCCTCGCCCCTCTCCTCTTTTTTAAGCAACTATTTTAAACGAACAGTAAATGGTACAAATTTCGTTAAACTTATGTCCGCATAATCATCACTTATCGCTGTAAGCAATTGACCGCCAACTTCCATTGAAATATTCTTTCCTACAAACTCAATTGTAATGTGTTTATCAACACTCGTATTAATTGTAACACCTTCAATAGATATTTCTCCTTCTAAGGCGTGATATTGATTATCAGCACTATCATTATATTTACGAGCATCACTCATAATATTTGTTGTCGTCATTAATCCAGAAAAAGCTATTAATGATCCTATTGCAACAATTACAATTGCAATTATCATTTCTATTAAAGTCATACCTTTTATATTTCTCATGTAGCATCACCTACTTCGTAATTTAATATACGCCATTGACTGCTTTCATAAAACATATAGGCTTTGCAGTTAGATCGCATATTTTTATATCTCACTTCAACAAACACGATCAATTCTTCAGAGGAAGTTCGCTGAATATATGCGTCTAGTACTTCAGTTTTTTCATTTGGTAGATTAATTTCTAAATCCGTTTTACTAGTGACAGTATTTGGCACTCCATTCTCAGCGCCAATACTTGCTTCAAGCGATAATACTACTGCTTGTACTGCAGTTCTAGCATCCATTTCCGCTTGCATAGTAGATGCCTTATTAATCGTACTAGCACTAGTATAATAAGCAAAGGATAGAGCTCCGACGACAATAATCGATAATACCATTATTACGGTGATTACCCAAATAATCCCAGAACCGTTATTACTTTTTTTCATCGTAGCACCTCCTTTTTATTTTTCTATCATATAAAGTTTATATTCGAAGCTTACTTCAAGTGCATTTCCTGCTACTTCGCAGTTAACCATACTCACTCTAATACCATCAATCGCATTAATTTCATCTACAAATTTAGAGATGGAATTATTGATAGCATTAGCCTTTATTGTAACTGCTTGTTTAACTGTTGAAACCAATATACCATTATTAGCTGTTGCTTCTGTTTTATCAGCTGCGATACCATATGCACTAACTACAGTTAATACCGGCCTTGTGATAGCTATACTCACTGGAGTAAATTTATACTTTAGAGCTAAGTCAGTAAACAAATCATCTAGATCTTCATCATTAACAACATCATAATAGTTTATAAAAGAGTCTCTATACTCTTGGCTAGCCGTAATCAATAGTTCTTCCATATCCTTTGACAATTCATAATCACTCAAACTCATGTCATATTTGAAACTCATAGCATCTATTTCTTGTCTAATTGATTTGTTTTTATCCATTGCTGGTTTAATAGCAAAATAGTAACCTCCCATAGTGATAGCTAAAACTAACAATATAAATATTAAGACTTTTTCTCTACGCGATAATTTAATACTCATATTAATTACCACCTTTCAAGATAATAGTAACATTGTAAACATAGGCTTGTGACAATGCTGACGAATCATATCCCGTATAATATACATCTAAGTACTTACCAGATTCACGCAAGTCTCTTACATATGCTTCTGTTTCCTCAACCTTATTAGCTTGTAGACCAATCGAAACAGTCCCACTAGTTCTATCAAATTTAAATGATATAACTTTAGTATAAGGTGGCTTAACAAGAATAGTATCTAATAACTCAGTATCAAACTCACTATATGTGTTAAGGTTGTCATATGCTCCATTTAATAATTTAGTTGTCGCACGCAGTGAACTAAGCAAGGTACTTTCTAAATTATAATTAGGTACATCATACTTAGCCTCTAAACCAGTAAGTTTATCATTGATATCATCTAATTCCTTATTCAATCTATATTCATCAAACTTTAAATATCCAAATAATCCACCAATACTTAGTGTCAATAACACTATAATTATAGGCATTAATTTTGACTGACTTTCTTTAATTTCAACAGTTTTCCTATTGTAAGCACTAAGAAAATCTATATCTTTTTTTCTAAGATTTTTCTTTGCCATATTGTTCACCTACCTTTTGACACTACTACCTATCGCAATTAGATTTCTATGAATTGCAAAGTTAGTTAACTTCTTCGACAATACTATATTCTTATTAAATTCATACCTTTGAGCTTTAATATTTAAGGTTTCTTTAATTATAGGAAATAGAGCTTCCTCTTCAAAATCATCTAACCCACCAAAATAAACTGCCTCAATTTCTTTTTCTATATATTGAGTTTGGTTAAACTGCCTAAGTTGTATGATTAAGGCCACTAGCTCATCAATATATGCATCAGTTTTTGGCATAGCCGTAATTCTCGAGAAATTCCTAAACACGAACTTATTATCATTAAATATCAAACTAGAAACACCATTTCCATCCACTAAAACAATAGCATAATTCTTTTTACTAAATTCTTTAGTATTTTCAGTCAATTTAATCAAAGCATTTGTTGACATATCAATTCTATTTAGCTTAATACCAACCTCTTCAAATAATTCAACATAAGTTTGAATAAACTCTTTTTCAATAACACTAAGCAATATTTTATTACCACCAGTTTTAGCCGAATCGATATATATGTAATCATAGATTGGATTTTCGAATTCTTCATTCAATAATTTAATTTCATTAGCACATATTCTTTCAATATTCTTAGTTTTAGTTGAAGGAACAACACATATCTTTCGAGCTTCTTTACCGCTATCTACTACCAATGTAGCAGACTTAGCACCTATTTTCTTTATATCAGTTAAGGCTTCACGCGCATTATCAATATTAGTAATAACACCATTAATAATAGTTCCTTCTTCAAACGGGATATATCGATATTCATTAATCTTAATTTTATTTCCAGAACCATTCTCAGTCTGAATCAGAGATAATCCATTATTACCCAAATGAATAATATTTTCTTTTGCCATTCTCTTTTCCTCCTACATCCCACCATTTTGATAAATTGTGATAATTGGTAATAAGACAGATAACATAACAGATCCAATTACTAGTCCCATAATAACAATCATCACAGGTTCCATTAAACTCACCAGTCTTTGTGAAGCAACCTCAGCCTCATAATCATAGTCATCGGCTAAAACAGTTAGCATATCTTCAAGATGCCCACTTTCTTCACCAACAAAGATACTACTAATTAATTTTACATCAAAACCCTCGATAATACTAAACGCTGCAGATAGACTCTCCCCAGCTCTAATTCTCTGGATCGCTTCATCCAATTGTTCCTCAACAAACTTATTTCCAATAGTTTTTTCAGCAATTCTTAGCCCGTATACAAGAGATAATCCACTTGTATATAATGAACATAATGTACGTGCAAATCTTGCAGTATAAATAACTTTCATTAGTTTACCCATTTTAGGAGCTCTAATCTTAAAGCAATCTACTTTATACTTTACACTTGGTTGTTGCATAGCTACTACTAGTATTGCTGCCAATATAAGTATACCAAATATTACTATTGTCACATTCTCAGTTAAGAAATTAGATATTGCCAAATTTATTTTAGTAATTAATGGTAAATCCATATCACCAAATACATCAGCGAATTTTGGCATAATAAATGTGTAGATTGCAAACACAGCAACTATTGTCAACACAGCTAAGATAGCTGGATAAGTAGAAGCAAGTTTTATTTTATTATTCAACTTATGTTCTCTGCTATATTGATCAGCCATAGTCATAGCAACTTTTTTTAGTTGCCCACTTTCCTCTCCTGTACGATACATCTGAATCAGCAACTCCGGAAATGCGCCATTTTGCATCTCAAGTGCTGAAGAAAGGGTATGTCCTTGTTGAAGGTTAGTATAAATATTACTATACAGTTCTTTGACTTTTTTATTTTCTTCTCTATCAACCATAATTGATAAAATTCTAATTAATGGTAATCCAGCTCCGATCATTGTTCCAATTTCCCTCGAAAACGCTGATAACTGATTTAACTTAAGTTTAAACTTCTTAGGTTCTTTTTTAGAAATATCACGATAGTCTAATAAAAACATATTTTTCTCACGCAATAGTAAAAGCAAATTATCATAATCATTAGCTTCTATTTTTCCTGAAACAGTTTTTGACTTTAAATTTAAAGCCTTGTATTTATAAGTTGGCAAAGTATTCACCTCCATTAAAATCTAAATAAAGACAGATATGCATCAATCATTTGACTACCATATAACAAAGAGATAAATATCCCAATACTTAAATATGGTCCAAAAGCAATATGATCACTACGTTTATTCTTTTTAGTGCTCAATAAGTAAATAGCATAAACCCCAGCTATTAGTATCCCAATAAAAGTAGCTAACAATGTATTTTGCCAACCAAGCATAAACCCGGCAACAAACATTAGTTTGACATCGCCGCCACCAAATGACCCAGGTACTAGCAAAATAAATAAAATCATTCCCAAACTTATTGATAACATACCAATAATTCTATTTATTAAACTATACTCTGGTTGCAATATGAAAACCATGATTGTAGGAATCATTAATGAAATAGTTAGACCATTTGGAATAGTCATTGTATCAAAATCAATCATAGTAATTGCTAATAAAATCATACTGATTGCAAAAGATATAATAGTCATCCATGTCAAATCAAAACGATAAAAGCATAAAACAGCCAAATAACCTCCAACCATTTCAATTAGTGGATAACGTTTAGAAATACTACAACCACAATAGCGGCACTTACCTCTTAGAAGTATCCAACTAATTAAAGGAAATAGATCTAAGAAATTTAATGTATGATGGCAATTTGGGCAAAAACTACGACCCTTAGCAACAGATATCTGATTAGGAACACGGTAAATAACTACATTTATAAAACTGGCAATTACCATTCCAATAATAAAGGCATATACATATAAAACAAAATAAATCTTATCCACAAAATGCCTCCTAACCACACACTATCATATACTAATTATAACATAAATCACTTAATTGAGTAAAAAAGGCTAATTGTAAATAATTAGCCTTTTCCCATAGTAAAATAACGACTAGTCTCTTTCTACAGTCATCACTTTGTTTGGTTCAACTGTTACAGTTGCGCCATCAAGCACTATAGTGTAAACACCGCCAGCAAATGATACATCTTCTAAAGCATCTCCAAGCCCTGAATTCTCTTGAAGTGTTTCAAGAATTGTATCAAAATCAACATCTTCCTTTTTAGCTTTTTCTACTTCAGCTACGATAAATACTGATCTAGCTTGAGCCATATACTTAGCTTCTTCTGCTTCACCAATATATCCTGAGATAGCTGGAACAGTGATTGCTAATAAGATAGCGATGATAGCTAATACTACGATAACTTCAACTAATGTAAAACCTTTTTTAGCTTTTAAAAATAATTTTTTCATGTTTTTCCTCCTCTTGAAAAATATTTAATTATATTGATTAGCAATTTTCTCATTGCTTTCAATCATTTTTTAATATACCCTTTCTTGCAGAAAAGATATATTAGAGTATCATAACACTATTTATCCAAATGATGCAATACTTTCAACTTAATTTTATTACTTTTTGCATATTTATTCAAGATTTTTATAAAACTTTTCCTTATTTATTGTTTTCTTCATCTTTTACATGAAAGTTTCTTGGGTGGGCTTGATTATATACACTTACAAGCCTCTCTTTTGTAACGTGGGTATATACCTGTGTGGTAGAAATATTACTATGTCCAAGCATTTCTTGCACGCTCCTAATGTCGCTGCCATTATCAAGTAAATGAGTAGCAAAAGTATGACGAAGCATATGAGGATGAAGATGAGATATTGTAGAATGCTTTTTAGCCACTCTATTTAAAATATCTTCTACTCCTCTACTAGTTAATGGGTCTCCTTTTTTATTTACAAAAACAACATTGTGATTTTGTTTACAATGGATCATTAAAAAACTGCGTCCATCTTCTAAATATACTTCTAGCGCTTCTCTAGCATGCTTATTAAATGGAACTACTCTATCCTTATTCCCTTTACCATGCACTAATACTGTCCCTCTGCCAAAATCAATATCTTGTAAAGTTAGTCCCACAACTTCGCTTACACGAAGTCCAGAGGCATACATAACCTCTAATATTGCCTTATTACGCATACCTAATTCATCACTAGTATCAATATTGTCTAATAACTCAGTTATCTCTTCATAATATAGAAACTGCGGGATTTTTTCTGATTGCTTAGGACTATGTACCAGCATGAATGGGTTATCATCTACATACTCCATTTGTAATAAATACTTGTAAAAACTTTTTAAACTACTTATTTTTCTCGCCACAGATCGCTTATCTAAATTTAAATTATGTAATTCTGTTAAATATCCTCTAATCATAGAATATGTTACATCATTAAGACTTTCGATAGATTCTCTCTTTAAAAAAATTATAAAATCGCTAATATCTTTTTTATAGCTAACTATTGTATTACTCGAGTATTTTTTTTGATAGGTTAGATAATCAATATATTCATCAAATTGAGTATTCATCAATAGTTTCCTTCATTATATTAATAGCTCGAGTGGCATAAGCCTCTTTTTTCATTTTCTTTTTTGTTTTTTCTTCTAAATCGGGTAGAATTCCAAAATTTGCTTTCATGGGTTGAAAATTAGTAGCTGAAGTTGTTGTTATATAATATGGTAATGCCCCAATGACATTTCTTGGACTAAAAGTAATTAATGGTTCACCATTCAACAGCCTTGCCATATTAAGTCCTGCAACTAAGCCACTTGATGCAGATTCTACGTATCCCTCTACACCAGTCATTTGACCAGCAAAAAATAAATCTTCTCTATCAATATATTGATAAGTTGGTTTTAAATACTTTGGAGAACAAATAAAAGTATTGCGATGCATAACACCATATCTAGCAAAAGATGCATTTTCCAATCCTGGTATCATCGATATTATTCTTTTTTGCTCTGGCCAAGTTAAATGAGTTTGAAACCCAACAATATTATATAAAGAAGCGCTGGCATTATCTTGGCGTAGTTGAACAACAGCATATGGTCGATTCCCATCTGGCGTTTCTAACCCTACAGGCTTCATTGGCCCAAATAATAATGTTTGTTGGCCGCGCCTAGCTATTTCTTCAAATGGCATACAACCTTCAAAGAACTTTTCTTCAAATTCCTTTGGTTTTACTACCTCAGCGTTTATTAATTCGTCATAGAAACTTTCAAATTGTTCTTTATTCATTGGGCAGTTTATATATTCAGCTTCACCTTTATCATAACGAGACTTAAAATAGGCTTTTGATAAATCTATACTATCTTTATGGATTATTGGTGCAGCTGCATCAAAGAAATAAAAATATTCTTCTCCAAGTAATTCCTTAATAGATAAACTTAGTGCATCACTTGTTAGGGGTCCTGAAGCTATAATTGTTGGCCCATTAGGAATATCACTAATTTCTTGATTAATAACAGTCACAAGTTCATGATTTTTTATGTAATTAGTTATATCTTGAGAAAAACCATCACGATCAACTGCTAATGATCCGCCAGCTGGCACACGATTTTTCTCAGCCATTTTAATTATCAAACTATCAAGTAAGCGCATTTCCTCTTTTAATACTCCAACGGCATTTGCTAAACCATCAGCTCTTAACGAGTTAGAACAAACTAATTCACTAAAAAGATCTGTATGATGAGCAGGTGTCTTCTTAACTGGCCTCATTTCATACAAATTAACTCTTATTCCTCTTTTAACTAATTGATATGTTGCTTCGCAACCAGCTAAACCGGCTCCCACTACATTTACTACTTTTTCCATCTATATCACCGACTACATTATACCAAATTTCTGGTTACCAGTCTTTTCTTTTTTTATAACCAACCACAAAAAACACTATACTTAAAATAACGATTACTAATAAATATGTTGCCTGCTGTCTTTGATTTACCTCAACATATGATAATAATGCATCACTTACTTCAGTAGATGAAAGATAATATGATATCTTTGGAGCAAACATAAATAGACAAAAGGATATTAAATAACAAATTTTTGATTTCACTATAACACCTCATTTAATGTTATGCTTGAAATTAAAAAAGAATGATTCAAAAGAATCATTCAAATTTTGTAATATAACTATATAATGCTCCAGCTAAGTTTGCATCATTACCTAACTCGCATCGTACAATATCAGGTTTGATATATTCAGCATACGGGGAACTGCGATCAATAAAGTCGGCATATTCATCAACAGCCTTTCTTAAACCTTCAATTAGAATTGGTTGGGCACTAATCCCCCCGCCTACAGCGATACGTTCCGGATCAAAGCAATTTTGTAAATTAAACGCTTGGATAGCAAATTGACGGCAGAATTTATGGAAGATTTCTAAAGCTTCTTCATCACCACTATTTATCATTTCAAATGCTATTTTTCCATTAATTTGATCTTTTGGAATACCTTTTTTCTTTGCAAGTGGTGTTAGAATTCCCCACACGCCTCCTCTTTCGCAGAAATATGAAGCATAATATTCATCAAACGTTTCAAAATCAGTAACAGTAATTTGGCTAAATTCGCCTGCATAAAAATGTTTTCCTTTGTGAAGTTTACCATCAATGATGATACCACCACCAATTCCAGTTCCTAACACTAAAACTAGTCCATCTTTTACGCCTTTTAAGCCCCCAAGCCATAATTCACCAAGTGCAGCACATTTACCATCATTTTCTACTGCAATATTAACTGGACATCTTTCTTGCAAGTCTTTTACTATTTCTCTGTTAATTAAATAATGCAAAGCTCCACCGCTATGTGCAAAACCTTTATCGCTATCAATTAACCCCGGTATGCTCATCGCGATACCTTCGATTTGATTCTTATATTGATCATAAAGGCCTCCAACTAGCTCTCTAAATTCTTCAAATGTAGCATTAGCTCCATCAGGTATTACTTTACTTCCCTGTTCAATAATCACACCATCATGATCCATTAATGCGAATTTTAAGGCAGAACCGCCAGCATCTAATACTAAATATTTCTTCATGTCATCTCTCCTATATTTATTTTGATACTACTTATAACTCTATTCTATATAAATACTTAAGCGTTTTCAACCAATATATAAAAATAGAGATGATTTCTCATCTCCATATTATTTTATAATTGTTTTACAATTTGGATAATCACTACATGCTTTAAACATTCCATAGCGACCACGTTTCATTACAACTGGTTTGCCACAATTTGGACACTCTTCACCTTCAACAATTGTTCCAGCTTGAGACTGTTTCTTGTCTGCTTGTTTGATGTGTTTACAGGCAGGATAGTTGCTACAAGCTTCAAAGCGCCCAAAACGCCCTTGCTTATAGATCATGTCATGACCACACTCTGGACATACTTCTCCAGTTTTTTCTACTTCAACTTTTTCTTTCTTAATATATTTGCATTCTGGATAATTACTGCACGATACAAATGTTCCATAACGTCCTTTGCGTTCAACTAGATCATGACCACAATCTGGGCATACTTCTCCAGTCTTCTTTGGCTCAATCTTTTCCATACCAGCATACGCTTTTTCTAATAATGGTTCAAATTTATCATCAAAGTTCCTTAGTGCAGATACATAAGTGTTTTCACCCTCAGCTATTTGATCAAGTTCTTCTTCCATTTTAGCAGTATACTCTACATTAATAATGCTATCAAAATATTCTGCAATCTTATCATTTGTAATGATACCAGACTCAGTTGGTCTAAATGATTTATCAACCATTGTAACATAATCACGCGTTTGAATAGTATCAATAATTGAGGCATAAGTACTTGGCCTACCAATTCCTAATTCTTCCATTTCTTTAATCAATTTTGCTTCTGTATAGCGAGCAGGTGGTTTAGTAAAATGTTGATTTTTCTCCATTTCAATACTTTCTAGCATTTCACCTTCTACCAACTCTGGAAGTAATTCATCAGATACTTGTTCATATGGTGCATATAATCTCAAATATCCGTCAAACTTGATAGTAGAACCATTAGCTCTAAATTCGAAACCACTATTATCTAAAGTTACTGCCACCGCATTAGTTTTAGCGCTTGCCATTAACGAAGCAACTGCTCTAGCATAAATGAAACTATAAAGTTTAAACTCATCCTTAGATAAGTATTTTTGTACTGACTCAGGAGTACGAGTTATGCTAGTAGGTCTAATTCCTTCATGAGCATCTTGTACATTCTCTTTTTTCTTCCCAACTTTAACTTTACCGACATATTCTTTACCATATGTGTTATTTATATAGTCAAATGCCTCGGAAACAAACACATCAGATAAACGAGTTGAATCAGTACGCATATACGTAATTAATCCGACAGTTTCATCTTCCAAGTCGATACCTTCATATAATTTTTGAGCCAGATTCATCGTTTTCTTTGCATTAAATCCCAATCTAGTTGAAGACTCTTGTTGCAAAGTAGAAGTGATGAATGGCAATTTAGATTCCTTTTTCTTTTCACTTTTCTTAACTTCAATGACAGTGAAATTCTTATCTAAACTATTAAATATTTCTTCTGCTTGAGTTTGATTAGTAATTTCTAATTTTTTAGAATTTTGCTTTATTAAATCAGCTTCAAATTCTATCTCATTTTTATTAAATTTTGCTTTAATATCCCAGTATTCTTCAGGGATAAACGCTTCAATTTCACGTTCCTTATCAACTATTAATTTAAGTGCCACTGATTGTACACGACCAGCTGATTTAGATTTAATTTTATTTTGCAATAATTTTGACAGCTTAAATCCAATTATTCTATCCAACACTCGGCGTGTTTCTTGTGATTTAACTAAATCTTGATCAATTAATCTTGGACTGTTTAAAGCATCAACAACTGCATTTTTAGTTATTTCATGAAAGATTACACGATTATTTAAACTCATGTCGATGCCAAGTTCTTGAGCCAAGTGCCATGAAATAGCCTCACCTTCGCGGTCAGGGTCAGTCGCTAGATAGACTTCATCAGCTTCTTTCACTCTTTTCTTCAAATCCTTGACTACATCCTTTTTATCTTTATTAATAATATATGTTGGATGGAAATCATTCTCTATATCTACACCTAGCCCACCTTTACCAGATGTAGCTAAGTCTCTAATATGCCCTTTCGAAGAAGTAACAATGAAATCACTACCTAAGTACTTTTCAATTGTTTTAGATTTTGATGGTGATTCCACAATCACTAGTTTTTTTCCCATATCTAGTCTCCTTTGTTTTGAATTACTTACCTATTATTCTTTTTTTTGATATCTTTGTCAAGTCAAAATTTACTTAATTCCTCATTTTCTATGATTTCTAAACCATTTACTACCCCAGTTGCTCCAAGTTCTATTAACTCGCTACAACCATTATAGCCATTATTATCGTCCATAACCGCGTATATCTCTTTTCCTAAGTCTAAGCCATGTCCAACGGTAATCAGCGTTCCTGAGCGGCTTTTTGCCTCAGTTACTAAGATAATATCAGCAATACCTGCAATAATTCTATTACGCCATGGAAACATATACTTTAAAGGAGCAGTTAAATTTGGATATTCACTTATTAGTAAGTGATTTCTTTTTATTTCACTATATTCAGCATAATTTTCTTTTGGATAACAATAGTCAATTCCACAACCTAAGACAGCAATCGTTTTACCTTTATCAAAACACTGCCGTGCAGCGATACAATCAACTCCTAACGCTAAGCCACTGACAATACAATAATTAGCAGCTATTAATTCTTTGGTAATTCTTTTAGTATTGCTAATTCCAGTGCTTGTGGGCTGCCTTGTCCCAATCACAGCAATACGAGGCATCTTCAATAAGTTGATGTCACCATAATAATATAATACATATGGTGGTTTCACTAGATGTCTTAAAGAGTGAGGATATTCATTATCTAGTATTGTTATATAATTACATTTCAATTCTGTTTTCCATTTATTTAATTGTTCATAGTCAATTTGGATATCTTTTTTTAAACCATTTGTAATTTGCTGATAATCACCTTTATACAGCAATGATAGATACAACAATAGCTCCTCCATTAAATCACCTCAATAATATATAGGCAAGAAATTACAAAAATGCTACAAAAAAATAAAAAATGACTAATCTAATTGAAAAGTCATTTGTTTATTCAATACTTCCATTACCGGTTTAAATGTTTTGCGATGAATCTTACATATACCATATTCCTGTATTTTACTGATATGCTCCTTAGTAGGATATCCTTTATGCTTGTCAAAACCATATTCTGGATACTTATTTGCATACTCTTTCATTATTCGATCTCTTGTTACTTTAGCTAAAATACTAGCTGCGCCAATACTAATCGATAAAGCATCTCCTTTAATGATATCCTTATAATTCATCTGATTACCTAAAGGCATAGCATCTGTTAATATATAGTCAGGCATAATATCTAACTCATTTACACAATCTATCATTCCTTGGCGACTAGTTTGGTAAACATTATATTTATCAACATAGTCATGATCATATATCTTAATGCTATAACATAATGCATTATTCATTATAATATCATATAATCTTTCTCTTTTAGCCTCCGATAATTGCTTAGAATCATTGATTTCATCAAAATAAAAGTCTTTAGGAAACATTACCGCAGCTACCACTAATGGTCCTGCCATTGGTCCTCTACCAGCTTCATCACAACCAGCTATAAACTTATAGCCAAGATCATATCCTTGTTGCTCATACTCATAACGGTTATTCATAATCGCTAGGTACTTCCCAAGTTACTCCACCTAACTGCCCATCAAGTAACTCTCTTGTCACTAAATCCATAACACGCGAATAATCTAAAATACCTCTAACTGGCTTAATGTGTCTGATCTCACTAACTGTTTCAAAAAAGTACTCGATGAAATCATCAGTTTCCGTATTTACATCAATTTTATAGCGATCTACTAAAGCTTGGGGATATTTATCTTTTAAAGCTAAAATTCCATAGTTAAACACTTCATCGGTTGGCAAAATAGAACTCTTAATTGATCCAGTTATTGCCAAATTCTTAGCGACTCTTTCATCTTCAAACTTTGGCCATAGTACCCCAGGTGTATCTAACAATTCAAAATCATTACCAACTTTTATTAACTGCTGTGATTTTGTAACACCTGGTTTATTACCAGTTACTGCAGCTTTTCTATTAGCAAGGCGATTTATAAATGTTGATTTCCCAACATTAGGGATGCCTAGCACCATGGCTCTAATTGGACGTGGTTTTAAACCACGAGCTTTATCCCTCTCCATTTTTTCTTTTAAAGCCTCTCTACACATTTGGATGATTAGCTTATATTCATTAAAGTTTTGTAAGTTAACTGCCATAGTATAGAACCCTTGTTGCTTATAATACTCTAACCACGCTTTAGTCTTTGGCTCATCTGCTAAATCTTTCTTAGTTAGCACTACAAGTCTTGGCTTAACTTTGATAATATCATCAAAAATCGGATTTTTAGTTGAATATGGCGCTCTAGCATCTACTAACTCAATTACTATATCAACTAGTTTAATCTTCTCTTCTATTTCTCGTCTGGCTTTGGCCATATGTCCTGGAAACCACTGAATTGCCATATGGTCACCTCCTTATTTTCTAATTATTGTCCATGCCCCAACAGCAATAATTTCATTCTTATCAATACATCCCATTCTTCTAGAATCATGTGAGCGTGGTCGATTGTCACCAAGAACAAAATACGTATC
The DNA here is from genome assembly GCA_031555175.1 of Coprobacillaceae bacterium. Classification (GTDB taxonomy): domain Bacteria; phylum Bacillota_I; class Bacilli_A; order Erysipelotrichales; family Coprobacillaceae; genus JAVBUP01. The sequence continues at coordinate 4,583 of JAVBUP010000019.1, read as the reverse complement.
TTCAGGTACGACAACTTCAAAATCTTCTGTAAAGTAGTTTTTATTTTCTTGCCTTTTAATTGACTCTACATAATCAGTATCTAAATAATCTTCATCATATATTACACCATTTATTGTCAAAATATCATTCTCCATTTTAACAGTATCCCCAGGTAATCCAATGACTCTTTTAATAATGTATTCATCTAATTGATGTGAATCAACTACGACAATATCAAATCTATCAATACTAAATCTTGACATTAATTTATTTACAATTGCAAAACTTCCATCTGTGTAAGTTGGATTCATAGAATTACCAATTACGCGCACAGGACCAACTATATATCTTGTAACTACAGTTGTAATCACAACCACCCATATTAGCTCTATAATGAATTTTTTTAATTCTTTAACTTTATCATTTTTCATTTACACTTACACTTCCTTCTTGTATATTATACACTCTTTTACTACTTCGTAAAAGAAAAGAAAAGCGGAAATCAGAAGATTTCCGTTTCATACTATCTAATTTCTTTAATTCTAGCAGCTTTTCCTGATAATCCTCTTAAGTATCCAAGTTTAGCTCTTCTTACTTTACCAACTTTTAATACTTCGATTTTATCAATGACTGGTGAATGAACTGGGAAAATTCTTTCAACACCAACACCATTAGAAATTTTTCTAACTGTGAAAGTTTCAGAAATTCCTCCACCTCTTCTAGCAATACAAACACCTTCAAACATTTGAATACGTTGTTTGTCACCTTCTTTAATCTTAACATGTACTTTAACAGTATCTCCAGCTTTAAAAGTTGGAATGTCAGATTTCATTTGTTTTTTCGTAATTACATCAACTAATTGCATGTTCATTGTTATGCTCTCCTTTACAAGTGTTATCTTGAGAGTTCTTAATTATTTAATCAGCGGAACGCCTGCGGTCTTACGACTCATCTATAATAGCAAATTTAACTCAATAACGCAAGACTTTTTGCTACTCTTAAGAGAAAAAATACTGTAAAATGCATGCAATATTCTATTATAAAAGTATTAACTTCCCATTTTCAACTTTATATACGACATCAGCCATATTCTCTATATCTTCACTAATATGGGAAGCAACTATAATTATCTTACCATTTTCTTTTTCTTGCTGTAATATATCCCTGACTTGCTTAGCTGTATCTGATTCTATTCCATTAAATGGTTCATCCAAAATAATTAGTTTTGGATCTTCCATTAGAACTTGAGCAATACCAAGTTTTTGTTTAGTCCCTAGTGAATATTTCTTGTACTTTTTATTTGCTTCTGATGTCAAATTAAGTTTTTCTAAAGTCTCTTCAATTTCTTGTTTACCAATTTTATTTTGTATTGATGCAAGAAGTTCCAAATTATCATATCCAGTTAAATCTGGCAAGAAATTTGGTTTCTCAATTAATGCACGAGTTTCTGGTGGAAAACCGTTTCTTTTGATATAGTTATCACCATCTAAAAGTATATCTCCAGAACTAGGTGTATAAAATCCACAAATTAGCTTCAACAGCACACTTTTACCACTACCATTTCTACCAACAATTCCATAAATTTTTCCATCCGTAAACTCCACACTAACATCTTTTATGATATCTGTATGATCAAAGGTTTTAGTGACATTTTTTATTTCTAACTTCATACGACCTCCTATATATTCTCAAATATATTCTTATGATATTTGATAAGCAAACTAAAAAAACAAATTATTATAAAAATAAGCATGACAACCATTTCGAAGTTCTTTTCTTTTACTGAGTAAATACTTTTAGGTATATACATGGCAATCATAATTATGATCGGAAAAACTATATATTTAGTTCTCCTAAAAGTAATAAATAACAGATAAAGCAATAGACAGCTAAACTGCAAAATCATAGTATATAAGCAATCCGAAACCATTAACCTCAACAGATCATAGTATCCATATTGGTTTATTTTTAAGGCAATTATACCCCCGATTAAAACATACTGCATGGCTTTTAATATGATTAATATTATTATAAAAACAAATGATTTTTTAATTATAAATTTTATAACATTTTCTCGAAGAAATATATAATCCAGGCGATAACGAATATCTTTAATATATAAATCGATTGCTAAAAATAGATATACAGTAATATTAAAAATATATACCGCAATCTCAAGAATAGAAAAAGATTTTATATTTAGATTAGTCCCCATCACAAAATTAAACAAAGTAATTAGTGAACCCATAACATAACTATTTACCAAAAAAACTGCAAATGGTACGATAAATAATAATAGCAGTACTATAATCCGACTCTTAAGTAAATAACGGATATCGTTATTAAAGTGGTATCTCATAAAATACTCCATTTCTTACTATTGATTGTATAAAAATAAAATGCAAACAAAATAAATAATAATGAAAAAATATAGATTGCACTATAAGATAACTCTAGTGAAAAAGATTCATACACTACATTTGAAAAATAAGACCAGACATATATATTAAATTGATTTTTAATCTCTATACTTGTTTTAACTAACATAAAGCAAGCAATAAATATAAAATTAAACAAAGTAGTAGTTTTTTTAAAATATATATACATAAGCGTAGTAAATAAATTTAGCAGTAGGCTTAATATTACATATCTCAATAAATAAAACACAACATAAGCAAGATTGCTTACAGAATAATTTTGATAGTCATGAATTGATATCGTTCCTTGCCTAATTATAAATATTACAATGAAATAAAGCATGAAGAATAAAATTAAATGATATAGATGCATTAGAAATACATTAGTAAGTAATTCATTTATATATCTTCTTTTGCTTTTCAGCCGCAATGTATAAAAGGTAAACTCTTTATTAAAGATAATACAAGTATTAAGAGTATTTAAAAATAGTATTGCAAACATAAACATATTAAAAATAGTAAACTGAAATGGGATAAGTACAGTATCAAGTGGATTTCTTGTAGAAACCGCTAAACCAATGCTTCCATAAAGAGAAAGAACAATCGTGCATATAAACATAACCTTATAGTTATCAGTAGATGATATATAGTTTAGAATCGATAGTCTGTTATGCAATTTGCTTTTCATTTTCTATAATCACCACCTCTTTATTCTTATATTGCAAGTATAAATACCAAGTTGAGATAACAGCCAAGAATATTGAAATTGGTAAAACAATCATGCCAATTGGGCCATCATCAAAGAACCAATAGCCAGTAATGTTGAAATAATCAGTTAGGTTTTCGAAACCTAAAAGCTTATTTATAATATACACATACAGAACGATGTAAATTCCTATATCTATGACCAAAAAACTAACATAACCCATCACCATGGATATTAATTTACTCTTATTTATTTTGCAAAAGAATAATCCAATATTTGCATATAGAATACTAATAAAGAACTGTGTTAATAATATAATTACTCCATAAAGTATAAAATTTGAATATTTCCACACATTATAAAGTGCCGAATTCACAACACTATCGGAAATAGTAAAATTGAATTTTGTAAAGACACAGGATAGACTAAAGACTAGTAATAAGGAAAATGGCATAACTAATGCTGATTTAATAGCAATCTTATACGTATCAATCAGAAAAAATCTATATTTTTTTCTCGTTAGTTTATTCCTTAACATTCCACTTGAGAACTCATCATGAACAGTGCCTACAACTATAATTATAATTAATAGTGGGGATATAAATTGTAACATGCCAAATTTTGTATATTCGACAACATTAATTGTTAAGCTAATAGCGTCAAGCTTCTTATAGTTCTCAACAGGATCATACACTTCAACATAATTTTCTATCAACTCCGTTGTTGGAAACATTGAACAATAATCTTTATCTAAATCTTTCTTTTCATAACAATTTTCTTTTATCGCATAATATTCATTTGAGTAGCCAAAATATTCATCATAGTATTGATAAAATGACATTGTAATAAGCATTATCATAATTCCCATTATTAATAATAAGTATCTATTTTTATATAAATTCATAACTAGTCTCCAAATTAAATTTTTCTACTCTAAATGCCAATGACCATTAAAAGTAGAGGATGTCAGCAACCATTTTGTCGCATATAATTCTAAGCACCACATACCCAACGCTTGACTCTTACTTTCAAACGGAACATGTACACCAATTATAGTATTTTCCCACGCCGTTTGTCCAAGACCAAATATAGTTCCCTGTAGCCTAGCCTTCACCGCTCTCTCATCCCCACTCAAATTGTCATAACTCATAGTCGACATTATGGTTTGAGTTTCAACTTTTGGCAACCCTTTTTTAACCGGCCCCGAATACCATATTTGATTACGATTAGGAATTGTAATTCTCCCAGTGTAAAAATCGGCACGAACATCAAAGGCAGACAAAGTTGTGACAATCAAAAATAAAACAAATACACTCTTGAAATATTTCATAATATTCCCTCCTCGTATAATGTATTTGTAAAGTTTTTAATGAGACTTTACTAACTCAATATAGACATCGGATAATCCTAAAGTATAATAAGGTTGAATACTAGATTATTGGGATATTCTTTCTCTCCATGTTGCACAATATGTGTCTTC
>JAVBUP010000050.1:0-31847 GCA_031555175.1 Coprobacillaceae bacterium | reverse complement strand
TTTTATAAAAAAATGACTTAATAATATAAACATAAATACAATTAATCCAAAAAATATTAAAAAAAAAAACAATATATATCTAGAATGCCATAAATATATATAGATATATATATATATATATATATATATTTACTTCAAAATTAGTCTCCTCGGTATTTTTCTTTAATGTTTTCTAACATTTTACTAGCTTCTGCATCTAATTTCTTATTTCTTAGCAAATCTTTGCGACGCAAATATGTTTTTTCTAAAGATTTCTCTTTTCTCCATTTACGTATATTCTCATGATGTCCACTAGTCAATACTTCAGGTACTTCTTTCCCATCATAAATAATAGGTTTCGTGTATTGAGGATATTCTAATAGTCCATTACTGAAAGAATCGTCTTCATGACTCTCCTTAGTTATCGCACCAGCTAACAATCTAATTACTGCATCAGAGATGACCATACTAGAGAGTTCTCCACCCGTTAGCACGTAATCTCCAATCGATATTTCCATATCCACATAGTCACGAATGCGCTCATCAAAACCTTCATAATGCCCACATATAAAAATAATATGCGAGTATTTAGTTAATGATTTAGCTAATTTTTGATTAAATGTTTTGCCTTGTGGACTCATTAAGACAACTAAACTTTCTTCTGTTCTGACAGCCTTTAGACAATCAATCACTGGTTGGCACATCAATACCATCCCACTGCCACCACCATAAGGATATTCATCTACTTTATTGTGCTTATCAGTGGTATAGTCACGAATATTGATACATTCTAAACTGACCACTTCTTTATCAATTGCTCTTTTAATGATAGAAGTATTCAAAAAACCTGTAAACATTTCAGGAAATAATGTTAATATGCTAATTTTCATTTATTAATCCCTCAATTTCATTCAAAGTTAATACCTTAGCATCGAAATCTTGATCAATGATAAACGCCTCTACATAAGGGATTAATGTATCTTTTTTTCCTTTATTACTAACGACTAAAATATCATGAGTAACACCTTCAATAATTGAAGTTATAATACCAACTTCTCTATTGTCTGTTGTAATAACTTTACAGCCAATAATCTCAAAATAATAGTGCTCATCATTTTGCAAATCATCTGCCCCTACATATGCAAAAACATCCATTCCTTTGTATTTCTCTACTAGGTTAATATCTTGTAACCCATCAAATGATACTAAATCTAAGTTCTTATGAACACGATGAGTTTTAATAGTAAATTCAATTTCTTGATTATCAATATCTAGATATAACTTATTTTTAACTTTAAAGCGCAAATCAGGGAAATCAGTATTACTGTTAATTTTTAACTCGCCTTTTATTCCATGTGTTCCAACAATCTTCCCAACATTTAATTTATTCATTCTTCCACCTCATTTCAAAAAAAGACGTGCAAATGCACATCTAATCTTCAAAAGATTCAAATTTAATAGTGACTCTTTTATCGCTAAGTCTAGTTGAAACCGACATAATTTGACGAATTGAACTAGCCATAGCTCCTTTTTTACCGATTAATTTTGCTATATCTTGTTTGTTTGCATAAACATATAACAACACTTCATCATCTTCTAATGAAGGCATTTGTCTTACACTAACTGAAGCTTTATCATTGACTAATTCTATAACTAAATCATGTAAAGTTTTAGCGTAATCCATAATTATTTACCTTGTTTAGCTTTAGCAAATTTAGCGATAATTCCAGCATCAGATAATAAGTTTTTAACTGTATCTGTTGGTTGTGCCCCATTGTTTAACCATTTTAAAGCTACTTCTTCATTGATTTTAACTTCAGCTGGTTGTGTAGTTGGATTATAAGTACCTACTAATTCAATGAAACGTCCATCTCTTGGAGATCTTGAATCTGCTGCTACAATTCTATAGAAAGGTGCTTTTTTAGCTCCCATACGTTTTAATCTAATCTTTACTGCCATTGTTAATTCCTCCTATAATATGAATACTGACTTATAATACATCATTACAACATTGCTGTCAAGTATTTTTACTTAACATGCTATAAATATTTAATAAATAAAATACACTATATTAATAGTGCAATATTAATTATTTTTATAGTATCGGCAATATTGTTGCAGTTTACATTCATTGCAATTTGGATTTTTAGCTTTACAAAAATATCTTCCAAAGAAAATAAACTGGTGATGTGTCTTTGACCACCTGCTTTTGTCAATTGCTTTCATCAATTTTTCTTCTACTACTAGTACGGAGTCTTGCTCATTCGCAAATTTTAATCTCTTTGCAATTCTTTCTACATGTGTATCAACAGCAATTGTTGGTATTCCAAACACTACAGAGCCAACAACATTTGCAGTCTTTCTACCAACACCTGGAAGAGTTTGTAGTTGTTCTAAAGTATTTGGCACTACACCATTAAAATCAACAATCAATTTCTCACACAGTCCTCTAATAGATTTTGCTTTAGTCCGAAACATTCCAAGAACACGCAAATCATTTTCTAGTTCTTCAATACTAACAGATAAATAGTCTTGAGGATTTTTATACTTATTAAACAATGTTGTCGTTAGCTTATTTACTGAAGCATCGGTAGTTTGAGCAGACAATACAACAGCTATAAGCAATTCAAACTCGTTAGAATGATTTAGTTCGCACATAGCATCAGGGAATAATCTATTGATTTCATTAAGTATTATTTCAACTATTTCTTTTTTCATTATTCTTCATTTAACCAATCATACATATCTACTTTACGTTTGGGCTCTGGTGCAACAGTTCTTTTTTTACTATTTGTGATGCCTTGCTCACGCCAATTTTGCAATATTGTCGCTATATATCTCAAACTATGGATATCTCTTAATGTTGCTTCTTTTACTGCATTTAGAATCATCTCTTCACCATATCCAAGCTGATCCCACTCACGAATTGTTTCCATCTCAATTGGAGACAACGTCCTTCCAAATTCATTCTCAATTATTTCTACTAAATTTAAGCGTTGTTTATCTTCCTTTTTTACTAACTCTTTCGCCAATAGCATATCATATAATCCATTAAGAGCTAAATGATTACCTTTTAAAGATAAATACCCACCACCTACTAGTTCAACTAATGATTTTTCGATTATACCAGTTTGCAAATACATATATTGACTAATCATTTGAGGAGTAATTGTTTTAACTCCTTGGTTATCTAACATTATCATCACTAACAAAATCATTACATTTTGTTCAGTAATGTTAAGCTCTTTATAACGCACTATTAAAAGTCCTTTATAATCGATTAAATTGTTGTTCTTTAAAAAGTCTTTCATTATTATCACCTACTTATTGAATTCATAGAGTTTTAAAAACTCATTTGATGCATATTTATAATAAATATATAGAATTTTATTATCAGTTACTTTTCTATATACATATACTAATTGGCCATTTTCATAACCATAACCCACTTCTTCATTATCTGCAACTATCGCTCGATCATTTAGAAGAGATTCTGAAAATAATGAAAAATCAATTTTTTCTAATTTAATAGATGTAAGTATTTGATACTCCTTATCAAATACGAATAACTTCTTTTCTCCCTGTTCAATACAATGAGCAATGTAATATACTTTATCACTATTATATTGACTAATATAATCAATTTTAGTCAATTTATTAGCCTTTGTAAAAGAGTCATATACTAATTCTAGTTCGTTTTGGTGATTATCATAAGGATCGATAATACTAGCATGAACATAACTGGCAATTCCAACTCCAAGTAGAGTTATAGCTACTACCAATACAATAATTACTTTAATTATTTTTTTCTTCATCTAATCACCCTTTCCAAAACTGATAAAAAATGGCTTTTCACATGAAAAACCTATATTATTCCTCAATAATTACATAAGCAATAGCATACTTCTTCTCGTGTGAGATAGAGACATGAACATTTTTCTCATTTATAAATGGCGCTCCATTTTCATCATTTAATACTTCTATAGAATGAAACCCAGTTAAGCCAATACCGGTTTTTAATGCCTTTGCATACGCTTCTTTGGCAGCAAAACGGCCACCTAAAAACTCTTTTTTACGAATTTCACTAAGACTGATAAAAATTTTTTGTTCTCTCTCTGTCAATATCTTTTTATAAAAATCATTATCAATTACGATTCTATCTAAATCAACAATATCTACACCAATACCTCTTATCATATTACTCTTTAAACTTTTCTTCGTACAATTGCATTAATTCATCCAAAGACATTTGCTCATTGACTTGATCAATCATACTTGGATTTTCTTCGTTATCAGAGAAATTCAGTTGAAACTCACCTGTAGATACTTCAACAATATTAATATTTTCATCAATATCTTTAACAATATTGGCCATATCACGAAGATTTTGAGTTATTGTAGCTGGTTTTTCATCATTTTCGCGATGAATAATTGGATCACTTTTTACTTCTGATTTAGATTTTGAATTCTTAATTCCATACATTGGGCTGATAACCTGAATCAATTGCTCTTCAAATGGTCTTTCTATTTTCTTATCACTACTCACCTTGTGAGAACCTAATTCTTTAGAGCTCTTACCAAAAATAGGAGATATTATTTCTGTTGGTTGGAAAGTGTCAGCTTCAAAACGTTTTTTAGTAGAAAACTTTGTAGTTTTACTAAAATCTTGTTTTTCTTCAGTGACAGGAGTTTTTTCTTCCTCTTCAAACAAGAAAGGCTTACTAAATTTTTCTTGTCGTCTAGCTACAATAATAGGATCAACAACCTCTTCTTCTACTTCCTTAACTGGTTTCTTTTTAAATAAATCATTTAAAGCCATACTAGTTCCCCCTTTGATTATATTGTTCAAAGAATGACTTGCCAATTTCATATGAATCATCTAAAACAAGAATTCCTTTAGTTCCCTCACTATTAGGCAAACAAAGTTCTCTTGCTGAACAAATCATTCCATTAGAATTAATTTTTCTTAGTGTAGATGGTTTAATTAGTAGCCCACTTTTCATTACTGCACCATTTGTAGCAACAACAACTTTCATATTACTATCTACATTACTTGCACCACATACTATTTGAGTACTAATACCCCCTCCTAGATCTACTTGACACACATTAAGGTGATCAGAATCAGGATGCGATTTTCTTTCAGTGACATATCCAACTACAAATTTATCAGTTAGATCAGCCTCAATTTTTTCTATACTACTAGGCAGTAATTCATTAATCTGATCAACAATATCAGCTGTAATCGTAACTAATCCAACTTCATTAATTTCAAAATAATTACTCGCATTCAAAATATTAAATCCAATAACTTCATCACCATCAAATAAAACTATCATATCATTGTATTTTTCATATCTTGTTGTTTTTTTATCATTTAGGCGACATAACAAAATGTCACCAACATATTCCTTATTATAAAATGCGTGTAGCATAAATACCTCCTAATTACTCTTTGACATAATCAGATAAATAACCATCTTCATCTATTATTTCTATACCTAAATCCTCATTACTCGCAACATTATCTGGAATATAAGAGTTGTCATAGGCAGCAACTATATCCATTGTATTAACATTTAAACTTTTACCCATTAACACCATATCATTAACTATATTTGGCACTCCAGCATCATTAACAAAACTAGAAAATCGAACGAATCCAATCTTGGTCGTTACAAAGCATCTATCATCTGATACACGATGAACGTACACGGAAAATGGAATAGTTGCGTGCAAATCATAGTTATTGATTGTTCCAGACGCTGAAGCAATTACGTTTTTACTAGTACCATAAAAATCTTTAAAGTCATTATCAAAATTATTAAATAACTCAGAGTATTCATTGATAAGAACTTGATTTCCATCAATATAATCAGCAGTTGTCAAATTATGATACAGCAAAATTTCATTAGCATCAACATTCCCTAAAATCTTTGTGCCATTATCTACTACTAAAAATGATAAGTCAGTACTTGTTTTTTTACTAATGTAGGTAGGTAAATAATACGAGAAATATTTCTTAGTTACATTAGTGTTATATTTAGTTGTTGTACTTAAAACATCATCAACACGGGCTTTTATCGAACTATTAATGGACGAATTCGAATAACTGCATCCAGAAACTAAGGCAAGTGTTAATAACACCACTAGATACTTTCTCATAGTATTTCCCCTAACGATTAGACGCTTTATATTCTAAGATTTTATCATCATTAACCTCTTTAACGAAATTAATAGCGACTTTCTTAACAGTTTCATAGTCGTCGATATCAATTATAGTATTGCATGTATGAATATATCTTGAACATACACACATTGTCACTGTTGGAATACCCATATCTACTTTATGAACTGGACCAGCATCAGTTCCTCCCATTGATAAATAGTATTGCCATTTTAAATCATTGTTATCGCAATAATCTTGAACATAATGTAATAACTTTTGATTAGGTATATAGCTAGCATCCATAAAACGCACTAAAATTCCATTACCACTTTTTCCCATGCCATTAGGAGTCATTTCATTAGTGGGTGAAGCATCCAAAATAATTGCAATATCTGGTTTAATCATTTGAGCAGCAGTTTGTCCTCCACGACATCCTACTTCTTCTTGCACAGTTGCCCCAATATATAGATCTACATCAAGTTCTACACCTTGTAACTCTTTTAACATTTCAATACCTAGGATACAACCATAACGATCATCCCAAGCTTTAGCCATAATTTTTTTGCCATCTGCTAAAACTGCGAATACTTCATCTAAGACAATCATATCACCAATGTTAATGCCTAACTCTTTTAAATGCTCTTTATTTTTTGCTCCTAAATCTACATACATATCATCAATAGGTGTTACTTTCATCCTTGATTCAGGCGTCGATAAATGTGGCGGTACACTACCTATTACACCTTGATATCTTTTACCATCTCTTGTATATAATGATACAGCATGAGCTAATAATGTTTTTGGATCTACCCCACCAATAGGATGAATTTTAATCATTCCATTTTCAGTGAACTCTTTAACCACAAACCCAACTTCATCCATATGCCCAGCTATCATAACTTTTTTCGCATTTGGTTTTTTTGAACGCTTAACAGCGAAAATAGAACCTAAGTTATCATAAATAATTTCATCTGTATATTTTAAATATTCTTCCTTTAAAGCTTGTGCTACATATTTCTCATGCCCGGATACACCTGGAAGAGAAGTAATCTTCTTAAATAAATCTAATTGTGTTTGTTCCATAATTATTCTCCTTTAATAAATTTTCCTACAACCCTATAAATAGGGCCATGTGGGCTAAATTTCTTTTCATACTCAGTCATAACATTTTCTTCCTGATACTCACTATTATGTAGATCAAGAGATAAATCACTTAAATACATACGATAGTCGTTCATTGATAGTATACTACTTTCGAAGAAGATTCTATTGTCAGTTTTTAACTCAATAGCGCCATCTTCTTTTAAAATAGTCTGATAAATCATTAAAAAATCCTTATAAGTCAATCTTCTTTTATAATGTCTAGTCTTTGGCCATGGATCTGAGAAATTTAAATATAAACAATCTATTTCTTTTTCTTCAAAAATATCTAATAAATTAATGGCATTTACACACATAACTTTTAAATTAGGTATAGCCTCTTCAATATCTACTTTAGCTAAAGCGGCAACTAGAACAGAACTTTCTTTTTCAATTCCAATAAAATTTATGTCAGGATATTTTTTAGCCATACCAATTAGAAAATTACCTTTACCCATCCCCACTTCTACATGTATAGGATTTGAATTAACAAACAATTCTTTGAATCTTCCTTTATATAAACTAGGTTCAAGAATCGCAATATGAGCATGTGCCTCCATAATTGATTCTGCATTGGGATTATTTCTTAGGCGCATAAAAAACTTCCTTTCATAATTTAACTTATATTATATCATAATTTCAATATTTTTATAGTAGGCTAAGGAAATTAGCAAAAAATATTAATTAAAAAAAGATTAGTGAATATTACTAACCTTTCTAATTTAACTTGTTCATAATCAATCATTAACATATGAAATTTTACTAATAACCCCATCAAAATAAATAAAATCTCCATCTTCATAATTCCATACTGCTTGAAACTTTGTTGGGTGTTTAATTCCATTTTCCAAAATCTGATACCCACTACATACTGCCGACCATTGAATATACTCAATGGATCCATCCGTCTTTACAACTGCTCTATCCCTTGTGGTAAATAGAATCATTTCATATTGCTCATTAAAAGTAAAAACTCCACTAGCACTAATACCATTGTATGATATGGTTGCTTTAACTTCATAATCACTTAGCGGCTCAAAAATTATATAGTCTTGTAATAAGATAGTGGGAGCAAACATACTCTCTGCTAAAAATGTTACTAAACTAGCTTTATCCATATCTGCACCAGTTTGATCAAACAAAGTAATAGATTTAGCGATTACCCCTTTCATTTTGCCATCTCCATTCATATAGTAGTCATAACCCTCAAATGGAATACCATATAAGCTACTATCAATAAATGCTAATCTATTTGGCTTTTCAATAAAGTTATACTGAGTATAATCAATATTTAAAGATAAACCTTCTCTATCTTGTTTAAAGGTGACATCATGGTACTCCATCTTTAAGAAATTCATTTTTTGAGTTCCAATATATTTACTATTTTCAATATATTTTTGAATCACAACTGGCAAATGTGAAAAATCATTAGCATTAAATACTTCTTGAGAGTTATATAACAATTCTGACTCTAAAAGAGCATTTACATCTTTATTGAATTCATTTTTCATTGGTGAATATGGGATTTTAAACCAAGTTAATACAGTTATAATAACTAAAACGAAAATAGATAAGGCAATATACAGCATCTTTTTCTTTTTAGTCTTCATTTAACTTTCCCTCAGCAAGTTCTTCAACTCGCTCTATTCCTGCATATAATTTGGCATATAAATTAAATAATTGCTTAACTTCTTCTTCACTAAAGTCAGCAAATAATTTATTCAAAGCAATCATTTGTTTTTTTCCTATTTCCTTTTCATATTGACTCACCTTTTGCGTCAACTGAATTTGAACAGAATTATTAGCACCAGATACTAATTGCACATAGCCTTTCTTTTCTAGGGAAACAGCAAGTTTCTTTACATTTTGTCTTGAGCAACCCATAAGCTCACCAATGTTTGTTAAAGTGCATGGTTCATCACATAGATTAGTCATTGTTATTAATAACCATTGTTTCATTGATAAATCTGTTTGTAACTTATCCCCAGCAGTTTGCATTCTATTTTGCATAACAAAAATGCTAGAAAAAATAGCTTGCTTGCGATGTAAATCATCAAAATCATAACTCATAAACACTTTATTAAACATAAACACTCCTCCTTTTAAGTAACAAGTTACTACATATGGTATAGTAACTTGTTACTGTTATGTCAACAATAACATCATAAAAAAACTAACCAAGCAATCTGTGGTTAGCGTATTTCTATTTATACTGTTAACTAATATCTTTTTAATGCTCTCACTACCGGTATACTGATTAATACAGCAGTCGTAGCCTCAAAAACTGCATTAACTGTGAATATAGATATAATCAATGTCATTACATTATTAAAATTAGCTGCGTCTACCCCAAATACTGTTGGAGCATCAACCAAATATAATATTGTCAATACCAATATCGTATGAATGAAACTCATTAAGAAACTACTTATTCCAATATTAAGTCTATCATTTCTCAATACTCCGCTCAATTTACTGTACAACCATACCCCCACAAGTGGGAATAACATACGTGGTACTACAGAAACAAGCGGATTTTGAAATAGAATATCCACTGGTGTAGCGGCTCTTTGCAATGCTACAAAGAAACTTAATAAGCCAAATGCTAAACCAGCTATAAAACCAGACTTATAGCCTTTAACCAAGGCAATAACTATGACTGGTATATGCATGATTGTTATGGATACAGCCCCGACTTGAATAATTCCAAGGTTAGGTACCATTCCCATGATTACCAGTATCGCAATAAAAATCCCATTTAATGCTATATCATTTATTTTTTTATTCATTTTTCTATTCGCTACTATCAATTAAGTATAGTGCCTTTCTTAATTAAATATTTTTCTTATATAACTCGTAAAGACCATCTAATAATAAATCTTCATCGATAATTAGTTTTGTCTTACAAGCTGGGGCTAATACTTTCGTATAACCACCTGTTAAAATTACTGATACTTCTTCATTTAACTCTTCTTCAATTCTTTCTACTAACCCATCAATAACACTTGCGTTTCCATAAATAACACCAGATTGCATGCATTTGATCGTATTCGTACCAATGACTTTCTCTGGTCTTTCTAAACTTATATATGGTAATTGGCTAGCAATTTTACTTAGTGCATCACTTGCTACCTTCACCCCTGGATAAATAATGCATCCTATAAATGCATCATTTTTAGCTACACAAAACTTAGTTGCAGTTCCTACATCCACAACAACAAGTGGCTGCGGATATTTTTTGATTGCTGCAACGATTCCCGTTACTAAATCCGCACCGACTTCAGCTGGATTATCTGTTACAATTTTTATCCCCGTTTTCATACCAGGGCCAACAACCTTTGGCTCTACTCCAAACAAATTGACAAATGCTTCTTGCAAAGCATGAGTAAGTTGTGGCACGACTGAGGAAATAATTGAGCCGTCAATTTTTGATACATCAACATGATTATGCAATAATAGTTGTCGAATTGTACTAAAATACTCATCAGAAGTAGCATTACGATTAGTCATTGTCCTAATGTTTTTAATTAACCTATCGTCTTCATAGATTCCAATTACAATATTGGAATTACCCATATCAGCAACTAGTATCATTCTCATTCACCCCTTTTAAATCATTTAATTCCTCACCTGTTAATTCTCTATAATCTCCCAATAGCAGTTTTTTATCTAATTTAAGATTTTTCATTTGAATGCGTTGTAAATATTCAACATGTTTTCCTACTGCTTCAAACATTCTTTTAACTTGATGAAATTTACCCTCATATATTTCAACAATTATATCACTTTTACCATTACTTACATCCAATATCTCTAGATTTGCAGGTAATGTTACCCAATCATCGATATTGATTCCCTGTTTAAAAATAGCAACATCATCATTTGTTACTTCGCCATCAATAACTGCATAGTATTTCTTAGAAACATGTTTTTTTGGAGATAACAATTGATGCGCCAGCTCCCCATCATTTGTTATTAATAATAACCCTTCTGTATCAATATCCAATCTTCCCACTGGAAACAAATCCATATGCTCATATCCAACAATTAGATCAGTAACTACAGGGTAATAACTATCTTCTGTGGCTGATACATACCCTTGTGGTTTATTTAGCATAAAATAGACATATTGTTTATAATTAACAATAACACCATCGACACATACTTCTTTATCTGTTGCCCGAATTTTATAATCATCTTTACGAATAATTATCCCATCTACCGTAACAAAACCCTTACGAATAAGGGTTTTGACTTCTTTTCTAGTGCCATAACCACTATGCGCTAAGAGCTTATCTAAACGTAAACCAATCATTATTCTACTGCTTCTTCCGGTGTATCTGAAGTATCAGCATTATCATCAATGATTTCAGGCTCAACGTAGATGGCAGATAATTCTATGTATTCCTCTACTACCAAAGCATCACTTTCTTTTTTAAACTTAACAAATACTCTAACATCAATATGATCATTATCAGTAATACCTGATAAATCTACACCTTTATAATAACCTTTAGATTTATTAACTTGATTTGGTGTCATATTATATTTACTAGATTCCAAAACACCTAGTGTAGGAAATACAAACTCTCCTGTTTGATAATTCACTCCATTAACTACAACAACCGCCTCAATATTTTGCATTGCAACTTTAGGATTATCAATTATAACATCAAAACGGTATGTCCCATTTTCCAATTTATTCATTGTCAGTTTTATATCATAATAATTGCTCTTATTTTGAACTGTTTGAGTTTGTAATGTTTTTTCTACATAACTATAGTAAGTTTCTAATTCTTTAGTACCCACTTCATCTGAGTTACATCCAGTCAGTAATCCTAAACATAACAAACAAATTAATATCTTTTTCATTTTATATCACCATTGCTATTATCTCATAAATCTAACACAAAATAAACAAAAAGCTTATTATTAATAAGCTTAGTAAGACTTAGGTTTAAATGTTTCACAAATAGTTTCTCTACTAGTTGAAGCCTTTTGCAATCCATCATTGTTAACCATGATTTCTCTTGCCTCACAGTTACCAGTACTATAATAATGACAACTTTCTACCTTACATTTTACTTGACGATTCATATATTTCACCTCATGTATATTATTTGATTATTTAATGTTTTTATTCTCAAACTTATACATAATCAGTGCACTGTAACTATATTCAATCTCTTGATCTTGATTAAGAACACTATGTAATTGATATTTTATATCAATAATTTCTTTATCTTTTACAAAATCATTAATACTATCTTCCAAATCAAGTTCATGCTCAGCATCAATTATTTTAACTTTCATTTAATCACCACTATTATAATAAAATAACAATAAAGAAAAACACGTCGAAACGTGTTTATTGAATAATCTTAATTGTATGATCACAAGCAAATGTCTTATTAATATCTAAAGCTTTAATTCCAGCTTTATCTTTCCATTCACCATCAAAATCTTGATAATCACCATGCCCAACCCATGGTTCTAAAGCAATAAGTCCACCAACATGGTGACTAGCCCATATTCCATAATGATTATAATTATTAAACTCCATAATTACTTGTTTATTATGATTTAAAGATTTCAAAGCTATAGAATTAGATTTTGGTTCTTCAATAATAATAGCATCATCCAAGAATAATTCTTGGCGTAAGAAGAAGCGTTTTTCATTATCTAAAAATGGGATAACTTTATGTGTAAATAATCCATCAGTTTCATCAATTGTCTTTCTATCCTTTGTCTCAAATTCGTTGAACTCTAAGTAATAATCATTAGATGATTCATCTTCAAACATTGGGCAAGCAAATGCAGGGTGTCCGCCAATACCAAAATATATTTCTTTGTTATCAGTATTTGTCACAACAGTTTCTACTTTTAAACTAGAGCCATCTAGAGTGAATACTACATCTAGTTTAAATAAATATGGATAAACCGCTAAAGTTGCCTCGTTTGCAGATAATGACATCACACATCTAGTAGCTGATGACTCCACAATATCAAACTCGGTATGTCTAGCAAAGCCATGGCTAGTTAATTCGTAAATTTTCCCATCAACGCGATATTGATTATTTTTAACACGTCCAACCATCGGAAAAAGTGTTGGAGCACTATTAGCCCATAATGATTTATCACGTTTCCACATATAGTTCATGCCATCTTTTTTACCAACTATAGAAATAATCTCTGCACCCTTAGCCGCTAATTCTACTATCAACTCTTCATTTTCTAATATAATCATCCTTATACTTCCTTCCCGTTAATCATTACTTTTTTAACATCTAAATTATCATCAAAGAAGATGATATCAGCACATTTACCAATAGCAATCTCACCAATATCATTTCTCTTTAAATTATTAGCTGGATTCAAAGAAGCCAGATTAACTGCTTGGTATAATTCAATGTTTAAATTCTTCCAAGCATTATAAACCGCTTTATTCATTCCAATCGTACTACCAGCTAAAGTTCCACTTTCTAAATAACAAGCACCCTTAACAACAGAGATTTTTTGTCCACCCAGTTGATATTCACCATCTGGTAATCCCCCTGATTCTAAGCAATCAGTTACTAATACAACTTTATCTAATCCTTTACACTTCAATAACGCTCTAGCAGCTGGAAAACTAACGTGAATTCCATCAAGTATTAATTCCGCATATATGTCATCAAAATCAAAGGCTGCGCCTACAGCACCAGGTTCGCGATGATTTAATGGTGTCATTGCATTATAAACATGTGTCGCATGACTTATCCCTAATTCAGCACCTCTTTTGGCTTGAGCATATGTAGTTCCAGTGTGCCCCATAGATACTACAACCCCTTTATTAACTAAATAAGGAATTATTTCTTCACTTCCCTCAAGTTCAGGAGCTAATGATATTAAGGCAATATTATCACCATACTCACCAACCATTTTCTCGTACCCATCAATAGATGGGTTAATGCAATATTCTTCAGGTTGTGCACCTTTGTATTTTACATTAAAGAATGGACCTTCTAAATGAGCCCCAATAATTTTAGCACCCATTACTTTGTCTTTATTATCTGACATATTTTTAACGGCCGCATGAATATTATCAAATGATTGTGTTATCGTAGTTGGTAGAAATGATGTAGTACCTTGTTTAGCGATCGAACAAGAGATATTGTTCAAATCATCAAAGTTTGCATACATTGCATCACTACCATTTCTACCATGGATATGCATGTCGATAAATCCAGGTGAAACATAATAACCAGCAGCATCAACCACATTATAGTCGCCACCATCAATACGTTCATCAGTAATATTTATAATTTTCCCATCTTCAATTACAATTTTCTTTTCAACAACTCCATCTTTTAGAATTACTTTCCCATTTACAATACAAGTTTTCATGTTTATACCTCCATTAATGATTATAGCATATCTCCAATTAAAACATAACAAAGAAAGAAAAATACTAAAATTCTGAATATTATAGTTCAAATAATGTTCCTATTTATAATACTCACATATTTTATTCGATAAACAGCAACTATCAACCTATACAACCGCAATAATATACCCTGCAGCAACCATAAAGACATTGCTTAAGCTATGCATAATCATAGCCGGGAAAATACTCTTGGTCTTTATATATGCTATCCCATATGCTATTCCTAATACAAATGCATACGCTAACTGATACCAAGAGAATGACAGTATAAATGGATTCATGCTCCAATTGATATGTGCAAGAGAGAACAATATGGCTGCTATAAAAATCAATATAGCATTTTTGTTTTTTCTATCAGCAACATATTTGCCAATTATTGTTATTGGCAAAGCTCTAAATAAGATTTCCTCAGATGGCCCAGATAGTAGAAGTTGGAAACCTAATGTTCCTAATACATTTCTACTATTCAATTGGAATTCGTAAGGTGCGATAATATTTAACATATATCCCACTACGTAGGAGATTATTACGTAGCAAAAAATAACGACAGAAAAAATGATTACATACTTCACACCTAACCGATTTAGTTTAGGCTGTAAATGAAAATTAACCCCATGTTTTTTATGAAAATATCTAATTAGTAATAATGCTATTATCATTTGAATTATATGATGAATAGATATCCACGCAAAAGTATTGTCTTTATCTATAGGAGAATAATCAAACATTCCAGCAACGAATCCACCAAAGTCACTCGCAAATAGCTGAAAAGCAAAAATTAATGCTATAACAATAACAATTGACATTACTGATTTTTCTTTGTTCTCTCTTCTGCTTGCCATAATAACCTCCCTTTTTTAATTCTTATTACTATTATTTAATTGCTTCATAGAATTTTATTCGTATTTTTCTAACTGCCAATCCAGTAAATTTCCATCATAATTTCAAACGTAATCAAATCTGCGATAAGTACAACTTTTTTATAATTTCCCTTACATTTTCAAGTGGTCATGTCTAGCATTTATTCAATAAAAGGAACTTTTTAAATACATCTCAGGTATCCCATAAAATAATCGTACAATTCTTTTTGTAATTAAACAGATCATCGTTTTTATATTTTTAAAGTAGACGGTAATAATTTGATCTTATTAAATTCCATTATTTTATAACCACAACTATTATTGATTAAGAAGTGTTGATTTACTACATTGATGGATACCAGTAATAACTCTAATTACGAGCTCATCTTTTCAAGATTTTAGTGTTGCCTGACATTCTTTTCGTTCTCTCATCGACATCACTTTCCAAACTTATTATAGCATAAAATATGCTCTTAATAAACCAGTGTATGTTTAAAAATGCAATACGATTTAAGTCAAAAATCAAAAAAAACAAACACCTATTTGCTAGATATTTGCTTGACTTTTTCGGGATTGAAATGCAGATATACAATGCGAATGTATGTCGCTAAGATCGGCGATAATACCATTCCCGGAATTCCAAACATTGCACCAAATACTGATACTGCAATAATTCCTGTCACAGGGTGTAAATCGATGACATTTCTTAGAATTATTGGTTGCACATAAGTAGACTCAATATATTGAGCAACAAATGCTATTACAGTTGATTGGATACCTATTGTATGACTCATGGTAAAACCAGCTACAATAATTGGGATTTGCCCTAAATATGGTCCAATATAAGGAATCAAATTCGTTAATGCCATAATTAATGCAAATACTAATGGATATTCGAAGTTTATGCAATATAGCGCAACTGCTGTCATGATAAACATAATAACTGAATCTAATAGCATTCCTGATAGAAAGTAGAATGTGACATTCCCAAATTTTTGTGATAATTCTCTAAAATCACGGCGATATTTTTTAGGCGGAATACGGTAAAACATTCTTTTTAGTCCTTTAAAATCCAACGAAATGAAATACGCGGATCCGACACCTATCGATAAACTAGTAAAAGCATCAAAGAAGCCAGATAATGATGACCAACTTGAGCTAATCATATGTTCAAACAACAATGATAATTGTTGCTCTACTTTAAACATATCTAGTACATACATAATACTATCAGGTAATCCTGAAGTAATATCATCAATAAAACTTGGTAATTGCTTAATAAAATCTAATATTTGGCTTATGATTGATGGTAATAACATTTTTCCTAATAAAAACAAAATTATCATAAATAGTAAATATACAATTGTTACTACCATTGTTCTATTTCTTACATTATTATCAAAATACTCAATAATTGGTTCTAATAAGAAACTAATAAAAACTCCTGTTAATAATGGTAAAATAGCTTTTATTAGTAAAGAAATAAAGCTGAATAATCCTACCCATGAGGCTATAAATAAAAACAATATTAAAATAAATAATAATACTAATATTATTAATAGTTTGTTAAACAAATTCGTTTTAAATCTTTCCATTATTAATCACCAAAGAAAGTATTACCAATTATTACTCTTTTATAGCAAAAATAGCTCATTTGAGCTATTTTCAACTAGAACATATGATTGATTTGCTTCATCGCAGTACGTCTCATACGTCTCATTGATTTTTGCATACTTTTTTGAGCTTTCGGGTCGCTTAAAACGACATAAGAACCAGCTGCCATACCAGTTAGTAAGGCTAATGTTAAGAATTTATTCACGTTATCCACCTCATTTTCTTAAAAGTACATCATTATTTTGTGTAGTTTAAAGAAAATCATACGGTGTTAATTCTTTTTTATGTCTTAATCTTTCAAGTAATGTAGTTTTTCTTTGTGTTTCAAAATCATTGTTTATAGCCTTAATAAAAGCTTCTTGTGAGCCCAATAAAACTAGTTGATGCTTTGCTCTAGTAATAGCAGTATATACTAATTTTTTTCGTAATGAAATTCCATAGCTCGTATCAAAGGGCATGATAATTGTATTAAACTCACAACCTTGTGATTTATGAACCGTCATCGCATAAGCTAGCGTAATATTATCAAAATCTCCATTAGAATACGATATCTCTCTACCATCAAAATCAATATAAATAATATCACTTGGAAAACCATCTTCTTTTCTTTCGATTAATGTTATTTTCCCAATATCGCCATTATAAACATCATCATCTGTCCGATTCTTAAGTTGTAAAACTTTATCACCTTCACGATATATAGTTTGATTGAGTTTAAGCTCAGTTTTAAATCTTTTATGGGCATTAACTACACTTTGAATTGTACCATTTAATGCATCCACACCATTAACTCCCGCATAAACCGGCGCTAACACTTGTAGTGTATCTAAATCCTGTTCTTCTAATAAGGACAATATCATATTATTGATATCTTGCTTATCACACTCAATAAAATCAATATCAGAAAAATGTTTAAACATTGCAAAGTCAAATTCATTATTTAAAATAGCATGCGCTAACTCAGTAATTCCAGATTTGTTTTTTTGCCTGAATACTCTTTTTAGTATTACAGTATTAAATACTTCGCTATCAATTAAATCCTTTAAAACGTTACCTGGAGAGACTGATGGGAGCTGATTTACATCACCTATTAAAATGACTTTTTCAAAGTTAATAGTAGCTTTTAATAATGAACTAAACAATGAAGTATCCACCATTGAAAATTCATCAACTACTAGAATATCTCCACTTACTGGATTATAGCTATTAAACTCAAAGACATTCTTATATCCATCCCACTTTAATAAACGATGGATTGTACTTGATTCATAGCTTGTCAAATCTTTCATTCTCTTACTAGCTCTGCCAGTAGGTGCTGTTAATACAACTTGTTTGTCTGGATAGAATTCTTGTATCATAGCAAGAATAGTTTCTACAATTGTAGTCTTACCAGTACCTGGCCCACCAGTAATAATTGTGAATGGATTAATTGTAGCACTATAGATAGCTTCTTTTTGCGTATCATCATAACCAATCCCCTTTTTTTCTTGTAACAAATCAATGAAATTATTAAATTTTTCATTACTCAAGTTATATGCTAGATTAGAGGTTTGGTATTTCTTTAAATTGTTAGCAATCGACAACTCTGCTTTATATAAATCTTTTGGAAAATATCTATCATTTTCCAATATTATAATTCCCTCATTACATAGATCCATCAATATGTCACTAAACATTTCATAATCTACTAAACCCAACATTTTTCTAAATCCAGTCCATATCTCAGGTTGCTCAAGATATGTATTGCCAGCTTTAAAACATAAATCCTTAATAATGTTATTAATCGCAGCTTTAATGCGTAATGGATGATCTTCTTGCACTCCGATTCTCAATGCAAATTTATCTGCAGTACTAAACCCAATACCATCAATATCTTCTACTAATTGATATGGATTTGTGCTTAACTTATCAATAATATCATCCTTATAAAAAGCAATTATTTTACTAATATTAGCCATACCTAAACCATGAGTAAAGAGAAACTCTATGTCTTGTTGATGATTATTTAAGCATAACACGTTGACGATAGTTTCCTTTTTTGCCGCACTTAAACGAGGAACTGTATCCAATATATCAGGTTCCTTAATTATTTGTGCTAAACAATCATCTCCTAGTGTATCCACTATCGTAGTAGCTAGTTTTTCTCCAACTCCTTTAAACAAAGGACATGATAAATATTTTATAATCATGTCCTTTTGTGTTGTCAAAACTTTTGATACAGAGTTTATCGTATATTGTCTACCATAGATTTTATGATATCCTTCTTCAAGTATAAATCTATATAAATCATACTCGTTATATTCAAAGATATTACCAACTACTTTATAAATCGCATTAGTATTTTCCTCAATAACTTGCGCGATTATAAAGTGATTGCTAGGATCATGAAACCTAACTGAATCAATTCTTCCTACGATTTCGATCATAGTTTATCTCCTTATAGATATTCTAATGGTTTACCATCTTTATAAACTGTTTCTATAGTTCCTCCACCTAAACACATATCATCTAAATAGATAACAGCAGCTTGCCCAGGAGTCACTGATTTTATTGGTTTTTTAAATGTTAGATATACAGTATTGTCATCAATAAACTTCAATGTTACAGGATTATCTTGTTGTCGATATCTAAATTTTGCCATGCAATCTAATTCTCCATCTAATTCTCCACTTGGAATCCAGTTAAAGTCAGTAATTAAGGCTGCATCAGATAATAACCATTTATTTTGGTCTCCTTGCGCGACATATAGAACATTATTATCATACTCCTTACCTACAACAAACCACGCATCACCAGGGCCTCCAATATTTAGCCCTTTACGCTGTCCTATTGTATAATACATAATCCCTTCATGTTGTCCAATTATTCTTCCTGATTCTATGTCAACCATATTACCACTTTTAGCAGGAATATAATTTTGTAAGAATTCTTTAAAATCTCTTTCTCCAATAAAACAAATCCCTGTTGAATCTTTCTTATCTGCGACTGGAAGATTTATGTCATGAGCAATTCTTCTTACCTCAGTCTTTGGTATATCACCTAACGGAAATAATGTCTTTGCTAACTGTTCTTGTGTCAATTGACATAAGAAATATGATTGATCTTTATTATTATCTTCGCCTTTTAACATCATGCTTTCACCACATTCACCATGCACAACTTTAGCATAATGACCAGTTGCCACATAATCAGCTCCAATACTAAAAGCATAATCTAGAAACGCTCTAAATTTAATATGCTTGTTGCATAAAATATCTGGGTTAGGTGTTCTACCCTTTGTATATTCTTCAATAAAATATGTAAAGACTTTATCCCAATACTCCTTAATAAAGTCTACTCTTCTAATCTCTATACCTAAGCTATCAGCAACTGCTTTAGCGTCGTTATAATCTTGTTCTTGTGGACATATATCATTATTTAGAGTTGGATTACCAAGTGTATCATTATTTAAACTTGAATCCCAATTGCGCATAAAAACACCAATTACTTCATATCCTTGTTGTTTCAAAAGATATGCTGCGACTGCTGAATCTACACCACCACTTAATCCTACAACTACTTTCTTCATGACATCCACTCCATTTCTTGTATATTCTATCATTTTGATGTTCAAAAATAAAGAATATTGCTTATTTAGGAAAAGAAAGTATTAATATAATTTACTTAATCAATTTGCAAAAAGCAAGTAAAATAATAAGATAACTTTTGAGTTCCACTTTTTGAGTAAAATATTATTACGCTTCTTTAAACTAAAAGTGAGGCATATTAATAATATATAGTATAATATGGGTGATATAGGCATGCAGTTGTCCATATTAAAGCACAACTAGTTAAAATACTAATTGAATTACAGTGAGTATCAATAATAATTATATAAATCATTTTCTTTAAAAACGCTAATATTAAACTTGAAAAACTGCTAAATGGTTTTGATACCAAAGGTTGACAATAGTTTGATTTAATGTTAAATTATTAACAAGGAGGTTGAACATGAAAAAAATTGTAAAACTATTATTAAGCTTTGCCTTTTTCTCTAATTCGATAATTAGCATAGTGGCTGATGAAAATGATTATAGTAATTCAGAATATACTTTCGATTATAGTTTAAGCGATTTTGAGGTTAACAAACCGATTTGTCTCTCAAATGCAGATGGCACATCTGTAGAACTTGAGTTAACTAAATTTGAACCTATATCAATTGATGACCAAACTATAAAATTGATGGGTAGTGTCGGTGATTCTGGATGGAGTGGGGGATCTATCCCAAATGGAATTTACTACTTCAGAGCTACACAAACTTCTGGATCAATTCCACTTACTCAAAGCGTTTCTTCATTCGAATATATTGTATCCGTCGGTAATACCATTCAAATTCTAGATGCTTATAATGTGCAACTTGCTCTCTATTTAAGACTTATAACTTCTCACTCTCTTGTGATTAGCAATACCACTGCGACAAGCTCAGTTCCAGCGCGGGTAACATTATCGTGGATTTCGAATAAGGATTTGGCAGGTGCTACAGTAGTAACGGTTACTGGCTATAATACGGTGCAAATCAATTCATATGCTCAAATTAGATATACATGGGCGTTTTAAATGGAGGTGAACAAATGAACTTTTTCGATCTATTATTTCTATGTGTTTACTTTGGGTCCGGTTTACTTATATTTGGAATATTAATTAGAATATTTAAAAAACTAAAATGATTGGGACTATATTGATTGCTCCCAATCATTTTTTATATTATTTTTGTTGTGACGTTTTCCAAATTTATTACTTCATCTACAATCGGTAAGTAAAAATCTGGCTCATGACTTACTAGTATTACCGCACCTTTAAAAGACTTAATCGCACTTTGTAGCGAATCTTTTGCATCTACATCTAAATGGTTAGTTGGTTCATCTAATACTAATACATTACATGGCTCATTCATTACCTTACATAATCTAGCCTTAGCGTTTTCACCACCAGATAGTACTTTCATTAAGGACTCAATATGATCAGTAGTCAAACCACATTTTGCTAACATAGCTCTAATTTCTCCATTAGATTTATTTGGAAAAGCATTCCACAGATAATCAAATGTTGTTTCATTTCCTGCAGCTTCTTCTTGTTTAAAGAATCCAACTTCTACAAATTGATCTTTGTCCACGGTTCCAGAATATGGTTGTTGTAAACCAATAAGAGTTTTTAGTAATGTAGTTTTACCTAAACCATTAACACCTTTAATTGCTACTTTTTTATTTCTTTCAAATATAATGTTCATAGGTTTAGTTAAGGGAGTATCATAGCCAATCACTAAATCTTTACAATTGAAAAGAATCTTACCAGGTGTTCTTGCCTCCATAAATGAGAATACTGGTTTAATTTTCTCTTTGGGCTTGCTAAGAATTTCCATCTTATCAAGCTTTTTTTGTCGTGAACTCGCCATATTTCTTGTAGCAACGCGTGCTTTATTTCTCGCAATAAAATCTTCCATATCAGCAATCTCTTTTTGTTGCTTTGCAATTGCCGCATCAAGTTGCCTTTCTTTTAGTGAGGATTGTTCTAGGTAATAATTATAATCACCCTTATATCTATTTAATTCACCATTATCTAAATGATAAATAACATTCACAACTTTATTTAAGAATACTTCATCATGACTTACTAATATAAAAGCATTATCATAATTAGCTAAGAAATCGACTAGCCAAGTAATATGTTCTTCATCTAAGTAGTTTGTTGGTTCATCAAGAATAAGAATCATCGGATTTTCTAGTAGTAGTTTTGTTAGCAACACTTTACTTCGTTGCCCTCCTGATAATTCATCAACTTTTTTATCTAAACCAATTTTATTAAGGCCAAGACCATTAGCTACTTCCTTAATTTTTACATCCAATGAATAAAATCCAGCGTGATCTAATATATCCGTAATTTCACCAACTTCTTCCATTAATCTATTCATCGTATCATCATCGCAATCAGTCATTTGATTATACATTTCTAGCATCTCAGCTTCTAAATCATAATAATAAGCAAAAGCACCTTGTAGTACTTCTAATATTGTAAGTCCTGGAGTAAGTGTTGAGTGCTGATCAAGATAACCGGTTGTAATTCGTTTGCACCACTCTATTTTTCCAGCATCTGGTTGAATCTTTCCAGTTATAATTGATAAGAAAGTAGATTTACCTTCACCATTTGCCCCAACTAATCCTACATGTTCACCATTTAGTAAACGGAAACTTGCGTTTTCTAAAATTGTTCTTCCCCCAAAATCATGACTCACATTTTCTACATTTAAAATACTCATAATTAACTTCCTTTCGTATAAAAGACAGGGCTAACCCTATCTTTGAATTCTTGTTATTGCTTTATGGTTGGCCATTAATGTTTTAATACCATGAGGCAATTTAAAGGCAATTTCCAAGGCATCACCCTTAACTCCTAAAACAACACCATCACCAAAAGCTTCATGCCTAACTAAATCACCACTACGCCAATCTTTAATCTCATTATCTCCAATCAAATCACTAGCATGAACAATTGGTCTAATTGCTCTAAGTTCTTGATAACGCGATTTTTTACCAACTGATTCAATATGATTATCACCAACTTCACCTACAAAACGAGAAGTTCTCTTCGCTGAGTTACTAACATAACTAAATCCTTGAGAATCAGTTATATATAACTGCGTCATCGCTCTAGTGAACGCAACATATGCCAGTCTTCTTTCTTCCTCTAGCCCTTGCCCACCAGATTCTTCTAATGACCTAATACTTGGAAAAATGTCTTCTGACAAGCCTATTACAAACACATAGGGAAATTCCAATCCTTTCGCCATATGGATGGTCATTAGGGAGACTGTTTCACTTACCTCGGTATCATTTGAATCAGTATATAGTGAAATATCTTGTAGGTAATTAATCAAAGATGCATCCTCTAAATTATTTTCAATGTATGCTTTAATAGAATTTTTCAACTCCATTAAGTTCTCCATGCGTTGCTCTTCTTCATCATTTCGAAGCATTTCGAAGTAGCCTACATCAGAAAGGATATTCTCATACATGTTAGCCATACTTGCATTTGAGTTCTTAGCAGTCTCAATGTGGCGAATGAATAGATCAATTTGCTTTCTAACTTTTGATGAAAAATTAATTTCATCACTGTGATAACAAATTGCTTCATACATCGTTATGCCATATAAGCTAGCTACAACCTCTATTTTATCAACTGTTTTCTCGCCAATACCACGACCAGGAACATTAATAATACGTTTAAATGATAAATCATCATTCAAGGCTACTAATCTTAAATAACACAATGCATCTTTTACTTCTTTACGATTAAAGAATTTTTGACCACCATATACTTTATAAGGGATATGATGTTGAATTAACTTTTGTTCAATTTGTCGAGATAAATAGTTTGCACGATACAATACTGCAAAATCAGAATAATTAATTCCATCTACTTTAGAGATTATTTCTTCTATCTTATCAACTACAAATTCTCCCTCAGCCTCCTCAGTGTCAGCACTATAATGAATAATCTTATTTCCATCTTCCTTATGAGAGACTAAATCTTTTTTTACACGTTGGTTATTATTTTTAATTAATGAATTAGCACCATTTAAGATAGTTTTCGTTGAACGATAATTCTCATTGAGAATTATTGTTTTTACATTTTCATAATCTTGATCAAATGATAAAATAAAGTTTACATCTGCTCCTCTAAATGAATAAATAGTTTGGTCAGGATCGCCAACTACGCATGTGTTATTATGTCCTAAACTCAGCATTTTGATTAAATCATATTCGCTTCTATCAATATCTTGAAATTCATCAACATGAATATATTCATACTTATTTTTCCAGATTTCTAAAATACTTGGAAAGTTTTTCAAAATAAAGACAGTTTTTAGTAATAAATCATCAAAATCTAATAAAAATCCTTTTTCTTGTTCCTCAACATATTTTTTATAAATTAAGGCCCTTATTCTCGCCCCTTCAGTATCTGCATCTAAAGCAGCCATATCAGGTGCAACTTCATTATGCTTCATACGTGAAATATATTTTGTCATACTTGAATGACTAATTATTTTAGAGTCAACCATTATATCTTTATAAATCTTTTTAAATACAGACTTTTGATCATCTTCATCCATGATAATAAAACTATTAGGATATTTTAATACTTGAATATGTTGCCTTAATATTCTGACACATAATGAATGAATTGTTGAAATTTGACAACCAGCTGCATATGGACCTAAGATATTTTCAACACGTTTCTTCATTTCATTTGCCGCTTTATTAGTAAAAGTGATCGCTAAAATAGACTGAGGTAATACCCCAATCTCACTTATTAGATATGCTATACGATATGTTAATACACGTGTTTTTCCAGACCCCGCTCCAGCTATGATTCTAACATTACCAGATATAGTTTTAACTGCTTCTAGTTGGCTAGGATTCAATGAGTTCAATAGTTCCATATAATCACCGTTTTCATTATATCAAAAATACACATAATAAAAAACAAGTACTTTAATAAAATACGGTTTATCCTAAATTATTCATTATGTCGTTGACATACTAAACCAAATCTTCTAATTTCAAAACCATGCTCACCTTCAAGACTACCACGATTAATGTATGGGAAGTCTTCTATACCATTAATCAGCGAGCATTATAATTAGATAAAAAAACAAGTAGTTACCTACTTGTTAGCTGTTCTTTAAAATTACAGTTCCAATATCATGAATAACATCTTCACAAGCATCAAAACAATCTTCTAATAGGCGATATAACTCGCGCCACTTAATAATTTCTACTGGATTTTTCTCTGTTGTGAACAGATTATGCAGTGCATTAAGATATATTTTATCAGCTTCTTGTTCTATTTTCTTCAGTTCAATAGTTTTTTCATCTAAGTATTTAGATTTCTTAAAATTCTTAAACTCAATCATTACCGATTTTAACAAGTTTGTAGCTTCAACCAATAAATTAACATGATCATTATAACCTATACGAACATCTTTAACGTCCATCGCAATACATTTATTAGCGAATTCTTTAGCGTTATCATTTATATCATCGATATGATTAATAATATCAAATATATCTTCTCTATCAATGGGAGTCATAAATGAAACATTCAACTCTTTATATATTTTTCTATTAAACTCATCAGCAGCATGTTCAATTCTTAATAGTTCTTCTGCTTTTTTGTTGATATTCTTAAAATCTTTGCCAATTTCTAATAGTTTATTAGATGATTGAATAGTATAATCTGCACACTCAATAAAAGCTTCAAAATAATTAAATTCTTTTTCTTTTTTAAACATTCCCATTATATGTTCCCCCTATAAAATAGCCATAAATAATATTGACATCAAATATCCAATCAAAGCACAGCCTGGAAAAGTCAACACCCAAGCAAGCACCATTTCTTTTACAACTTTCCAGTTAACATTTGAAATGCTTTTAGAAGCACCTACACCCATAATAGCAGTTGTTTTAGTGTGAGTTGTACTAACAGGTAAGCCAGTAATAGAAGCAAATAATAGGCAAACTGCTGCTGCCGCATCAGCTGCAAATCCTTGGTATTTCTCTAGTTTTACCATATCCATACCAACTGCTTTAATAATTTTATAGCCACCTATAGAAGTTCCAATTCCCATAACAACAGCACAAATTACCATCATCTCTGTTGGAATCACAAAATTTGGTGGAATCGTTTCACCTTTAGCTAAATATGATCCTAACAAGAAAATAGCCATGAACTTCTGCCCATCTTGGGCCCCATGTAGAAAGGCATTGGCAGCTCCCATTGCAATTTGACCACCAGTAAAGAATTCTGTTGCCCTTTTGCGATTGGCTCGTCTAAATAATAACTCTACTATTTTTACTACTAGCCATCCAAAACCAAATCCAATTATTGATGATAAAACTAGACCATATAAGACTTTTGACCATTCCCCAACATTAATTGCGCTAAATCCTTTTAACGCTATCCCAGCTCCTGTCACCCCAGCAATTAAAGCATGGCTTTCAGATGTTGGAATCCCAAAGTACCAAGCAGCAACTGCCCAAGTAACTATGGCAAATAAGGCAGACATTAAAGCAATTTGCGAGTCTTGCCCAGTACCAAAATCTACCATATTAGCTACAGTAGTCGCAACCTTGGCATTTATCATAGTCATGATTGCTAAACCTAAGAAGTTCATAATTGCCGCCATCAGAATTGATTTCTTAGCAGACATTGCTCTAGTTGAAACCACTGTTGCAATCGCATTTGGTGCATCAGTCCAACCATTCACAAAGATAACTCCTAATACTAATATGATCGTAATTACTAAAGTTACATTCATAAATACACCCCTTTGGTAATTTTACATATTTTACATTTCAATTTTACAACATTTTCAAAATAAGGCTAGATATTTCGACAGTTTATATGTATTTTTAGTTACATTTTACTTCATTTTTACGCAATTGAGTGTATTTTGTTATTTTATGTAAAATTACTAAATATAAACAAGCACACGTTTTAATGCATTTATAAAGCAAAAAACACAAAGTAAAACCTCTATTTTAGAGGTTTTAAATACTATTTATGCTTGTTGTTAATCTCAGCTTCAATCATTGAAATAAACTCATCTAATGATACAGTTACTTGGTCTTGACTACCATACTCACGGTATGTAACTGATTTATTTGCTACTTCATTATCACCAATAACTAATTGATAAGGAATCTTTTGTACTTGTGCTTCACGAATCTTATAACCAAGTTTTTCTTCGCGATCATCTAGTTCAATACGAATATCATGATCTTTCAAAATTGCTTGTAATTCATTAGCGTAATCTAGATGCACTGCATTACTTACTGGAATAATCTTAGCTTGAACTGGTGCTAACCAAGTTGGGAATGCTCCTGCATAATGTTCTACTAGTATACCAAATAATCTTTCAAGTGATCCATATACTACTCTATGAATCATAACTGGACGATGTTTTTCACCATCACTACCAATATATGTCATATCAAATCTATCAGGTAAGTTAAAGTCTAATTGAATAGTTCCACATTGCCAAGTTCTACCAATAGCATCTTTAATATGAAAATCTAACTTCGGACCATAGAATGCCCCATCACCTGGGTTTAATTTATAATCAACGCCCTTATGATTCAATGCATTTTCTAATGCCTTCTCAGCAATTGCCCAAATTTCATCTGAACCAATAGCTTTTTCTGGTTTAGTAGACAATTCAATATGATATTCAAATCCAAAGATATCTTTATAGAAATGGTCGATTAGATCCATAACTCCAATAATTTCTTCTTCAATTTGCTCTTCAGTTATAAATAGATGAGCATCATCTTGTGTAAAATTTCTTACTCTAAATAAACCATGTAGCGCTCCACTATATTCATGTCTATGAACTAATCCTAACTCTCCCATGCGCATTGGGAAATCGCGATATGAATGTAATGAATTCTTGTAAGTTAAAATTGATCCAGGGCAGTTCATTGGCTTAATCGCATAATCTTGTTCATCAATCTCTGATGTATACATATTTTCACGATAGTTAAACCAGTGACCAGATACTTCCCATAGTTCTTTATTTAACATAATAGGAGTCTTAATTTCATCATATCCTGCTTTTGTATGCTCTTTTCTCCATAAATCTTCTAATACATTTCTTACAACCATTCCCTTAGGTAAGAAGAATGGAAATCCTGGACCATATTCACTAAAGAAGAATAATTCTAATTCTTTCCCTAACTTTCTATGATCACGTTTTGCTGCTTCTTCTAAGAATTTTAAATAGTTATCTAAACTCTCTTTAGTAAAATGACTAGTACCATAAATACGTTGAAGCTGTTTGTTGTTTGAATCACCACGCCAATACGCCCCTGCTACCGATAGTAGTTTAAAGTTTTTAATATCACTTGTTCTCATTAGATGGGCACCACGACATAAATCTGTAAAGTCTCCTTGAGTATAAAGCATAATTACTCCTTCTAATCCAGAAATTAACTCTGTTTTATATGGATCATCTTTAAATTTAGCTAAAGCTTCTTCTTTTGAGACAACTGATCTAACTATTGGCAATGCCGCAGCTTGTAGACGTTTCATTTCTTTTTCAATACTTGGCAAATCTGCTTCAGTGATTGATGTATCGATATCTACATCATAATAGAATCCAGTTTCAATATTTGGCCCTACACCAAACTTTGCTTCAGGGTATAGATTCTTAATTGCTTGAGCCATTAAATGCGCTGTAGAGTGATTTAATACATCAAATGCATCGATTAAATCGTTAGTAATTAATTCCAGTTTAGCATCAACTTCAATTGGGCGATTTAATTCTACGATTTCATCATTTACTCTTGCAGCTACAGATTTCTTTCTTAATCCAGTAGAAATCGAATTAGCGATATCTTCTGCTGTTACACCGCTATCAAACTCCTTGATACTTCCATCTAAAAATGTAATTTTTATCATAATATTTCCTCCTATAAATAAAAAAACCGAGATAGTAAAGGACGATTAAATCGTGGTACCACCTTGGTTCATATACATTGTATATCTCTAATTTATAACGTTAATTACCCGGCCATCTCTTTCAAGGGCAGCTCATTAGTAGTAAATCATACTTTACACTAGAAATCTTCCACCATCATTTCCTCGCTTAAGTTTACAGTATAATTCTTGTCTAAATCATTGCATTTACTTATAGTAATAATTTACTCTTTAAATTAATAAAAGTCAACAGATTAACGCTTAATTAACTCTTTATATAGCAATTCATGAATGCTATTATAGCCTTTTTCAATCCTTTTCATAATATTTTGATACATCTTCTCACTACTATCTTCAAAATGTCCGAATATTTCAAAATATATCTTAGAAAATAGTTTCTGGCTTTTTAAATATAAGTACTCTATTTCATCTGTTACAAATTGCTTCTTTTCTCTTTCGAATCTAGTTAATCCTAGTTCCTTGTTGTAGCTTTCTTCAATTACTTCATAGTCTATATTTACAACACTATCCTTAGCAATGAAATCAATAATCTTTAGCTGATCACTATACGTCACTAAACTGCGAGCAAAGATTTGATTATCTTCATCAAATTCTACAACTAATACGATATGCTCATCACAGAAAGTAACAACTTTGTCTTCAAAATCAGTCATGCAATGCATTTGACTATAGTACATATCATACATTTGATTTTTACTTATCTTATAAAGATTAACTGATTCAATTGATTCTAAATCATCATCATCACTCCACTCATAAGGCTCTAATAGTTCCTCATCAGCATACGACCAATTTACCAAAATATTTTTAAGTTTCATATTACACCTCGATCATTTTACTTGTCAACATCATAAACAATCCAATAAATACGCTATAGCATTCTACCCGTTGACCTACAAAGGATATATACTGCCCAAATGATAGACCATATAGAATTAAGTTAGCGTAAATAAGTAAGTATAGTATTCCATATACAAATAGGATTAAACCAATAATTAATAGCAATATTTTCTCCATAGAACACCCTCATGTTAATATATGAAAATAGGTTTATTTTATATGATAATTCATATATAATAGTATATTGAACGGAGGTAATAATTGTGAAAGATATTATCATATATATTCTATTAGGGGCAATTCAAGGGATAACTGAACCGATTCCTGTATCAAGCAGTGGTCATTTAGTTATATTTCAAAGCATATTCGAAAAGTTAGGATTATTAACACCAAAAGCTGCTGAGCTACTTGGAAAAAGCGATATTACTTTTGAAGTCATTGTAAATACTGGTTCACTCATCGCTATTATGTTTTACTATCGCAAAGATATTATGCGTTTATTAACTGGTGCATGGAATTTTTGTTTCAATAGCAAGAAAAGAGATTCTACTAAAAGAGAGATTAAATACATTATATTATTAGTTATTGCAACAATCCCTGCTGCGATAGGTGGTGTATTATTTGAAGATGCTATTGGTAGTGCATTCTCCTCAGCTAAGTTAGTTGGTATCGCATTATTAGTAACCGCTACTTTCTTAATGACTATCCACACAATGGGATACAAAGGAAAGCGCAAAGAAAAAGATTTAACATTATTTGATGCAATACGTATGGGATTATTCCAACTAGCAGCTCTAATTCCTGGATTGTCTAGAAGTGGTTCAACAATCACTGGCGGATTAATCGGTGGCCTAGATCAAAAGACAGCGCGAGATTTCTCATTCTTTATGTTTATGCCTGTAAGTTTAGGAGCAATTGTATTAAAACTTCCTGATTTCTTTAGGAGTACTACCTTATCAACACTATGGTTACCATATTTATTAGCATTTCTAGTAAGTATCGTTACAACATATTTTGCATTAATATTGTTATTCAAAATACTCAATAAAAATAAACTAAACTACTTCGCTATTTATTGTACAATTGTTGGAGTACTAACATTATTATTCTTATAAAATATAGACGACCAAATGGTCGTTTTTTATTTCCTTAATTCAAAATTGAACCGCACCACAGAGGTGTGGTTTTTTTGATATAATAAAAGAGCTCACCCGACGAAAAGGAGCTCATATGAATTATAAACAAATAGATGATAAAAAGAAAGCCCAGATAGATATTTTATTAG